>JAPLUA010000388.1 GCA_026397855.1 Verrucomicrobiota bacterium
GGATCCGATTGATGGCACGGTCAATTTCGCCTATGGCATCCCGCACGCGTGCGTCTCGATTGCCTTGCAGCGGCGTGCCCAGGGGCCCGGCCCCGCCGATTACCCGGACGGCTATGACACCCTGGCCGGGGTGGTGTATGACCCTTTCTGCGACGAGCTGTGGACCGGTATCCGGGGCAAACCGGCGCGGATGAACGGCCGCATTATTCATGTCAGCCGCCGCCCGAAGCTGAGCGAGGCGATTGTCTCGATCGGGTTTGCCAAGTCCCGCGAGAGTATCACCACGGCGCTGCCGTATTTTAACAAGCTGGTTTATCGCATCCGCAAGATCCGCATGATGGGGGCCGCCGCGCTCGGGCTGACCTACGTGGCGACGGGACGGTTCGATGCCTATATCGAGGGCGGCATCCGGCTCTGGGACGTTGCGGCGGGGGGCCTCATCCTCGAATGTGCCGGCGGCGAGTTCTGGCACCGGCCCATCCCGGGAGAGCATGCCTACCGTATTATTGCCACCAACGGGCTCCTGCGACGGAGCCTCCGGGTTCCGGACTAATCCATCACCCACGGAGTGGGACGTGTTCCAGAATGACCGTCACGCGGTCATCGCGCGGCCTTGTGCATCAATAGGCCACAGGCCTGCCGGGCCGAAGATCTCATCCAGGCACGGCTTGAGCAGGCCGGTGCGGACAGCGAGATCGAGCACCGTGTGCCGGCGCCGGATGCAGGAGGCCTGCCAGTAGGTCCCGCGCAATCGCTCGCGGGTGATCCCGATCTGCTCCGGCTCGGTCGGCGCCCCGGCATCTTCAAGCATCCGGCGCACGACGCTCAGCGGCAGAAGCTGTTCCCGCAAACGCCCGCGCAGTTCGGGCCAGACCGCCTTCAGCCGGGTCAGCTCCTCGCCGAGCTGGGCGCGGCTGCTGTATTTGGCGCGCAGCTCCTGCCCCGCCAGATCCGCCAGGTCGCCCTCGCCGAACAGCGCGGCCGCACGGGCCACCCACGACGGCTCGTCAGGCCATGCCGAGCAGCAGGCCCCCACGTCCAGATTCTCCAGGTCCCTCGCCAGCAGCCACTCATACAGGGCGGTCGCGGCCAGCGTGCCGATGCCGACCTTGAAGCCGTGGGACGGGGCATGGCCGTTGTGGGTGTGATGCTCCATGTCCCACGTGTGGCTGAACAGATGCTCCGCACCGGAGGCCGCGCGGCTGGACCTGGCCGACTGCATCGCGAAGCCCCCGAGCATCAGCCCCTCGATCAGCCTCCCGACGGCCGCAGGGTTGCGGCTCCGCACCCCCGCGGGATCGGCCACCAGTTCGCGCAGCCGCCCCTGCACAATGGCCCATGCCTGTTCATGCACCGGATCCAGGCCCAGGGCATCCGCCACGATCCAGTCCGCACCCGCAGGCACCTTGGCGAGCAGATCGGCGTATCCCCACGAGTTCATGTCGCCCGGAGCGGCGCAGATCACATCAAGGTCGGCGATTACGGCTGCCGGGGCCGGGCACAGGAAGGTCTGCTTGGAACCTTTGTAGGTGATCGAGGCGCCGAACGCGGTGTAGCCGTCCATGCTCGCCGCGGTGCCCACGCACATATAGCGGCGGCCGGTGCGATGCGAGGCAAGCTTGGCCAGGTCATTGACCGTGCCCGATCCCACGGCGACCGGGATGGCGGTATGGGCGTGGAACGACTCCTCCAGCTCAGTGACAAACCGGTGTTCTGCATGCAGGTCCGGCGCACGAAAGATGAATGGCTCAATCGTCGGATGCCGCGCCGCGCGAAATGCTTCCAGCACCTCCTGCCCCGCCGCCCGCCATGTGTTCGCATCGGCCACAATGACCGCCGGCTGCTCGCCGAACTGCTGTCGGAAGATCTCGGGCGCGAGGCTCCTGGCGCCGGCACCGATTTCCAGGCTGTGCGTTTCAGACGCCGCGGTCAGGGCTTCAGCCAGGGATGGAGGTTTAGTTGCTGAGAAGGCAGTTGAATTCATGGGATGTTGGGAAAGGACCTGTCATGAAAGCTCACGAACCCGAGAGGGTAAAGGTGCCCGAAACCGTAAACGAACCCAGGCTGCTCGGATAGTAGGGATAGGCAGTTCCCGTAAAGGCCCCGCCGATTAGGGCCTTGAAGTCACACCGCAGATTCATAACTGGATAACCGGACAAGCCCATGAGCAGCCAGCCGCGGTAGGGTTCCTGCGTCCACACATAGCCGGTCAGACTTCCCCCGGGATTGAGCGGGAATACGAACGTGCCTCCCCCAACAGCATCAAAGGCTATGGTAATTGTTCCTGAGCCCCCAACGGTCAGAACAAGTGCCAGGGTCCGGCTGGACAGGGCCTTCGGCGCAAAGGTGCAAGAAGCATACTGAACCTGCGCAAGGGAGAAGAATCGGCGCGGTTCGCTGTTTGTTCGCACTACGGTGTTCGAGGACGGTGCGGCAATCTCGATTCCCAGGGAGCCCGGGGTCCAGGAAACCAGGTTGGTGCTCGAATAAAGACGGTTGTCCGCGTAGGCCCGGTTGCTGAAAGCGAGCGTGACCTGGCCCTCGCCGAGGCTGATCCTCAACGGAAGATTGGTTACGACGGGCAAGCTCTGCGCGTTAATGTTGAATGCCTGCGCCGCTGCTCCCAGGCGGCGGATGGCAACCTGCTGCATCACCACGTTCGTGAGCGGTTTATCGTTCGCGCCTGTGGTGACGTGGTTGATGGCATACACCACATTTGAACCCGAAACGACCTGGCCGAAGATCGAGTAGGTATTGTTGCCCGAGGCGAAGGGCGCGACGGTGATGAAGAACTGGGAACCGTCGGAGTTGGTGCCGGAATTTGCCATGGCAAGCACACCGAAACGGTCAAAGACCAACTGGGGGCTGAACTCATCAGGAAACACGTAGCCCGGCCCGTCGCTGCCGGTGCCGTTGGGAGATCCGCCCTGGCTCATGAATCCGGCGATGACGCGATGGAAGGTCAGGCCGTTGTAGAACGCGTTGGTCCGGGCACGACCGGTCGGCAGGTCAAGCCAGGCCCGCTGGCCGGTGGCCAGCCCGATGAAATTTGCGACGGTCGCGGGGGCATTGGTGTAGTCCAGTTGGCAGGTAAAGCTGCCCATGCTCGTGGTGAAGTCGGCGAAGATGCCGTTTGTCTGGCCTGAGGCGATCAACGTGGAAAGGCAAAGACCCGCGGACACCGCCAAACGGGCAACCAACCGGCGAAGACATGCAAGGTTCATTGGCAGCTCGAGTTCGAAAACGATTCTCTTATCCCTGCCGCGTCAAGGGCGAACGCAAGCGGGCCACTGGCCCACGGGCAGGCTCCCGCTTAACCTAGCAGGAACTGCCACGGCCTCAACCTATTAATCGACACCTATTAATCGGGACCTGAGCAATTCAAGAGCCCGCGCCCGGTGGCTCAGCCTGTTCTTCACCGTGTGATCCAGTTCTCCAAACGTGCGGTCGCTTCCCGCCGGAGCAAACAACGAATCGTAGCCAAACCCGCCCTGCCCTGACGGCGCAAGACCGATCCGGCCTTCACAAGTTCCCTCAAACAGCTCCGTCCGCAATTGGCTTTCCTGTCCCTGGCAGCCATCTGATGGATTTCCAGGTTCCGGGCCGGGCACGTGCGTCAAGGCGAGCACGCAGCGAAACCGCGCGGACCGCTTCTCTGGCGGAACATCCGCCATCAGGCGCAGCAGCTTGGCATTGTTGTCGGCGGTGGATGAATTGCCCGGGCGGCCCGTGTCCAGCGCGGCGAACCGGGCCGAATGAACTCCCGGCGCACCGTTCAGGGCGTCAACTTCAAGGCCGGAATCATCGGCCATCACGCGGATCGGGGAGTCGCATAGGCCAGGATGCGGCTCACGGGACAGCCATTCTGCCAGGGCCACCGACTTCTTCGTCGCATTGCCCGCAAATGTGGCGGCGTCCTCCACGGCTTCCGGCGCGCCGGGAAAGTCCTCCAGCGACAGAACCCGGAACCGGTCTCCCAGTATGGCCCGAATCTCTCCAACCTTGTGCGCATTGCGCGTTGCTATGACCAATGTAACCATGCGGCGCTAGGATACTGGAGATCCGGTGGGGAATAAAGGCGTGAAATCCGACATTGTCTGGCCCGCCGGTTTCCGCGATAGTTGCGGGCTTATGGCATTCGGACGCAGACAATATCCGTTCAATTTAATCGAGCCCAAGTGGCAGGACCAGTGGGACCGGCAGCAGGCATTTCGCGCCTGGAACCCCGGCGAGCAGGTCCCCGCAAACCATCCTTTCGCCCTGCGCCACCCGAACGCCAGGCCGGAAGACCTGCCGAAGTATTATATCCTGGACATGTTCCCCTACCCGTCGGGCGCGGGGCTGCATGTCGGGCACCCGGAAGGCTACACCGCCACGGACATCCTCGCCCGGTACCGCCGTGCGCTCGGCTGCAATGTGCTGCACCCGATCGGATGGGACGCCTTCGGACTGCCCGCCGAGCAGTATGCCATCAGGACCGGCCAGCATCCGCGCAAGACCACCGAGCAGAACATTGCAACCTTCACGCGCCAGATCAAGTCGCTGGGCTTCAGCTACGATTGGAGCCGAGAGGTGGACACCACCGACCCGAAGTATTTCCGGTGGACGCAGTGGATCTTCCTCCAGCTTTACAACTCCTGGTTCAATCCCGAAACCCACCGGGCCGAACCGATCGCCACCCTCCCCTACCCTGCCGAACTCCAAGGCGGCGCGGACGGGCCTGCCGCCGGCCTGGAGCTGAAACGCCGCGCCTACCGGGATTCAAAGCGCCTGGCCTACGTCACCGAAGCCCCCGTCTGGTGGTGCGAGCAGCTCGGCACCGTGCTCGCCAATGAGGAGGTCGTGGACGGCAAAAGCGAGGTGGGCGGCTTCCCGGTCGTCCGCAAGCCGATGCGCCAGTGGATGCTCCGCATCACCGCCTACGCCGAGCGCCTGCTGCGGGACCTGAACAGCATTGACTGGAGCGACTCGCTCAAGGAGATGCAACGCAACTGGATCGGGCGATCCGAAGGCGCGGAGGTTGATTTCCGCGTGGCGGACTCGACAGGAGTGATCCGTGTCTTCACGACCCGCCCGGACACCCTGTTCGGCGCAACGTACATGGTGTTGTCCCCCGAACATAAGCTGGTAGCCTCAATTACCACTCCGGCACAGCACCAGCAGGTCGAGGCCTACCAGGCCGAGGTCGGCTCGAAGAGCGACCTCGAGCGCACGGAGCTGGCCAAGGAGAAGACCGGAGTGTTCACCGGCGGGTATGCCGTCAACCCGGTCAACGGCCAGAAGATACCGATCTGGATTGCCGACTACGTGCTTATCAGCTACGGCACCGGCGCCATCATGGCGGTGCCGGGACACGACACGCGCGACTTCGAGTTCGCGACGAAGTTCAACCTGCCCATCGTGCAGGTGGTCGAACCGCCCGCGGGCGTTGAGTGGCGTGGATACGTGGAGGACGGCGTCTCAGTGAACTCGGCCGGCTCCGACATTTCCATCAGCGGCCTGCCGACGCCCGAGGCCAAACGGAAGATCACCGCCTGGCTGGAATCGAAGCAACTCGGCAAGAAGACCATCAACTACAAGCTCCGCGACTGGCTCTTCAGTCGCCAGCGCTACTGGGGCGAGCCGTTTCCGATCGTCTGGAAGAAAGGCTCTGACGGCCAGGCGTATCACGAGGCGCTACCCGAATCGGTCCTGCCGCTGCTGCCGCCGCCGCTCGACGACTACAAGCCAACGCCCGACGGCCAACCGCCGTTGGCACGGGCCCAGGACTGGGTGAACCTGCCCGACGGCTCGACGCGGGAGACCAACACCATGCCGCAGTGGGCCGGCAGTTGCTGGTATTACCTGCGCTACCTGGATGCGGCCAACGCGGGAGCCTTCGTAAGCCCCGAGGCGGAAAGCTATTGGATGGGTAGCCGCGGACGTGAGTCCGCGCTGACATCCTCCCCTGAGAAGAATGCGCCGACTCACGTCGGCGGCTACCATCCGCAGGGGGTGGATCTCTACGTCGGCGGCACCGAGCACGCCGTGCTGCACCTGCTGTATGCCCGGTTCTGGCACAAGGTGCTGTTCGACCTCGGGCACGTGTCCACTCCCGAACCGTTCTTCAAGCTGGTGAACCAGGGGCTGATCCTGGGGGAGGACGGCCAGAAGATGTCCAAATCCCGCGGCAACGTCATCAACCCCGACGACATCCTCGTCGAATACGGCGCCGACGCGTTTCGCCTTTACGAGATGTTCATGGGTCCGTTGGAGATGGTGAAGCCCTGGAACACCAAGGGCGTGGAGGGCGTGTATCGCTTCCTCGGCCGGGTGTGGCGCCTGTTCGTGGACGAGCAGAGCGAGACGGACTTTGAGCAGGCCCTGACTACCGCCCCGCAGCCGGGGCCCGAACTGCTGGAGAGCATCCGGCTCAACCCTCAGATCAGCGATACCCAGCCGTCTGCCGCCCAGCTCAAGGCGCTCCACGCCTGCATCAAGAAAGTGACGGAGGACCTCGACGGCCTCCGCTTCAACACCGCCATCTCGGCCCTCATGGTCTTCATCAATGAAGCGATGACCTGGGAGGCCAAACCCTACCCCGTCCTGCGTGACTTCCTGGCCCTGCTCCAGCCCTTCGCGCCGCACGTGGCTGAAGAGTTGTGGGCCAAGCTTCACGCATCACGCATCACGCATCACGCCCCCCCCCTCGCCTACGCTCCGTGGCCGAAGTTCGACCCCGCCCTGCTGGTCGAGGACACGCTCGAAATCCCCGTGCAGGTGAACGGCAAGCTGCGAGACGTCATCCGGGTGCCCGCCAACGCATCCCAGGCCGACCTCGAAGCGGCCGCGAGGGCCTCGGAGAAAGCAAAGCCCTTCCTGGAAGGCAAGACGATCCGGAAAGTCATCGTCCTGCCGCGCAAGCTCGTCAACATGGTCGCATCCTGAGCGCCCCCCAGCGCGCAACTCACGGCTTCCGACGACCTGCAGGAATGCGAGCGCACACCTTGTCCGACCCGACCGCGTTGGCAAGCCCCAGGCGGGCAGGAATGTCGGCGCTCCGATAACATTCAGCACTCTTTGATTGTGAAGCGGGCGGCCTGGCGCTATATTGGCTAGCGTGCATCGCTTGACCAAACAGGAACAGATGGTTCTTTGCGCCGTTCTCGGGCTGCTTCTGACCGGGTGGGCTGTCAAGGCGTACCGCACAGCGCACCCGAGTGCGCAGGCCGCCGAACTAGCACAACCGTAACATGCAGGAAGTCAGCTTTGACGAGGCCTTGGATCGGATTCAGGCCAAGGATTCGCGCTACCAGCGCGACGCCTACCTTTTTGTCCGTGAAGCCCTGGACCACACCCAAAAGGGAGTCGTCAAGGACTCCCGCGGCCATATCCGCCACGTCACGGGGCAGGAGCTGCTGGCGGGCATCCGGGATTTCGCACTGCTCCAGTTCGGCCCCATGGCCACTACCGTCCTTGACGAGTGGGGCATTCGCTGCTGTGACGACTTTGGCGAGATCGTCTTCAACATGATAGATGTCGGCTGGCTGGCGAAGACCGCGAAGGACAGACGGTCCGACTTCCAGAACGGCTATGGCTTTGACGAGGCATTCGTGAAGCCGTTCCTGCCCAAAAGCAAGCAGGCCATCCTGGCCCCGGAAACCAAGCCTTGAACACTATATGCCCCGCGACTCCATCCCAACCATCCCGCCGGGCGTAACCCTGACCACGCTCGACAACGGGCTGACCATCATCGTGCGCGAAGATCACAGCGCACCGGTTGTCTCGGTGCAGGCCTGGTGCATGGCCGGGAGCATTCACGAGGACAAATGGCTCGGGGCGGGCCTGTCTCACGCGCTCGAGCACATGCTCTTCAAGGGGACAACGAGCCGGCCCGGCAGCCGCATTGACCAGGAGGTCCAGGAGGCCGGCGGCTACATGAACGCCTACACCTCGTTCGACCGGACCGTCTTCCACATTGATGTGCCGAACACCGGTGCGAAGGTCGCCATTGACATCCTGTGCGACATCATGCAGAACGCGACCCTGCCGCCGGACGAGCTTGCCAAGGAGCAGCAGGTCATCCTGCGCGAGATGGACATGAACACCGACGACCCGGGCCGCCGCGCCGGCCGCCGCCTGTTCGAGACCGCCTACACCCGCAGCCCTTATCGCCTCACCGTCATCGGCTACCCGGACATCTTTAACGAGCTCAAGCCCGAGGATATCCGCGGCTATTACCAGGAGAACCCAGATCCGCGCGGCCTACGCGAAGGCCAAAGCGCGCGCCATGCCGCCCGTCGTGCTGCCGGCCGAACCCCGGCAAACTGCGCCGCGCGAGATCATCGAGGAGGCGCCCATCGAGCTGGGCCACTTTCACGTGGCCTGGCACATCCCCGAGCTGCGCCACCCGGACGTGCCAGCCCTGGACGTGCTGGCCGCCCTGCTCGGCCACGGCCGCAGCTCCCGCCTTTACCGGTCGGTCCGCGAGAAGCTCGGCCTAGCCCACTCCGCCGACGCATGGACCTACAGTCCAGGCAACCCCGGCCTGTTCGGGCTGAGCGCGATGGTGGACGCGGACAAATTCCTCGCCGCGCGGGACGCCATGCTCGACGAAGTCGAGAAGATGAAAGCGTCCCCGGTCGCAGCCGATGAGCTGGGCAAAGCCGTCAAACAGTTCCTCTGCGGAACGCTCGCCGCACGCAAGACAATGCAGGGGCAGGCGCAGGATCTCGGCGGAAGCTGGCTCGCCGCCAGCGACCTGAACTTCTCCGAGCGCTACCTGGCCGCCGTCAGGCGCGTCACCCCGGCCGACCTCCAGCGCGTCGCGCGTGAGCACCTGACGCCGGAAAACCGGACGATCTACTCGCTCCTGCCCGCAGGCACCGCCCCGAAGGCGTCGGCTGCCGCCGAGACATCTCTCGATCACCCGGTGCGGAAATTCGACCTCGCCAACGGGCTGCGCCTGCTGGTGAAGGAAGACCATCGCCTGCCGTTCGTCGAATTCCGGGCCGTCTTCAAAGGCGGGGTGCTGGCTGAGACCGAGGACAAGAACGGGCTCACCCAACTGACCGGCAAGCTGCTGCTCAAAGGGACCGGGCACCGGTCGGCCGAGGATATCGCGCGAGAGATCGAGTCCGTCGGCGGCAGCCTCGACAGCTACGGCGGCAACAACAGCTACGGCGTCAACGCCGAAGTCCTCAGCGGCGATTTCCAGACCGGGCTCGACCTGCTGGCCGATGTGCTCCTGAACCCCGCATTCCCCGCCCCGGCGCTGGAGCGCGAGCGCGAGATCCAGTTGGCCGCCATCCGCGACCAGAAAGATCACCTGCTCCAGAGCGCCGCGATGGCCATGCGCCGCGCCCTGTTCGGTCCAATCGGCTACGGCCTCGATGCCCTCGGCACCGATGCCAGCGTCCAGAACATACAGGTGGCCGATCTGAAGGCCTTCCATTCCCGGTTCACCCGACCCAACAACTGCGTGCTGGCCATCTACGGCGACATCGCCGCCGATCAGGTCAAAGCCGCCGTGGAAAGAGTCTTTGCCGCCTGGGAACCAGCCCCCACTCCGACTGTGGACTGCGGACTGCGGACTGTGAACTCAATCCAGCGGGTCGCCGGAACGCGCGACAAGAAGCAAGCCGTCCTGGTGGTCGGCTACCAGGGCACCACCGTCCATGACAACGACCGCTACGCGCTGGATCTGCTGCACGAAGCCTGCAGCGATCTTGGCTCGCGCCGCCTGGCCCCCGGCTACTTCGCATTCTACGCAGGCACCGCCCCCGAGAAGGCCGCCGTGGTGGAGACCGAGCTTCTGAAGGAGGCGGAGCTGTTGCGCGCCGAAGGCCTCACCGAGGAAGAGCTCAAGCGCGCCAAGGCCAAAATCATCGGCCAGCGAAAGATTGCGCGTCAGGATCTGGGCGGCCTGGCGATGACCAACGCCCTCGATGAACTCTACGGCCTCGGCTACGCCCACGCCGATACCGATGACGCAAATTACGAGACCGTCACAAGCGACCAGGTCAAGGCCGTCGCGCGGAAGTACCTGAAGGCCGACGCGCTCGTCATCTCCCTTGTTTCACCGCCGGTTCCTGAGTCATTGGCGTAGGGACGCGCACATTCCCCCTCGCCGCCCGGGAGGAGAGGGAGAAGAAACGTGGCGTGTTCGTGCATTGGGTTTCAGGCCGTCGCCTGACAAAGCCAATGAATGCCTATCCCCTCTCCGCGCCTTCTTTCCTTTCCGGCAGGACCTGCCCGATCACATTCTTGAGTTGCTGAAGGCCGTAGGGCTTGCTTAAGAACGCCTGGGGCCACTCAGGGTGATCCCCTGAGATTACCTCCAGGTAATCGTATCCGCTGGCCAGCACAACCGGGATTCCAGGGTCCAGATTCCGCAGGGCGGCCAGGGTTTCCCAGCCGTTCATGCGCGGCATGGTCAGATCGCAAAGAACCCAGCCGATCTCTCCCTTGCGTTTCGCAAACAACTCCACCGCCTCGACACCGTCCCCGGCTTGTATCACCGCAAAACCCATCTTCACGAGCATTCTCGCAGCGAGCCGCTGAACTGTCAGGTCATCCTCCACCAGCAGCACGGTTCCCTCCGAGCCGCCCCGGGCAAGCTTCCCGATCTCCGGCGGCCGGGCGGCAGCTTCCACGCTCAGCGGCAGATAGACGCGGAAGATGCTCCCGCGGCCGAGCTCGCTCTCCACCGTGATGCTGCCCTCATGGGCCCGCACGATTCCCAGGACGACGGCCAGCCCCATCCCCCGCCCCGTGAACTTGGTGGAGAAGAACGGGTCGAAGATATTGTCCAGATCCTTCGGGGGAATCCCGCTCCCGGTGTCCCCAATTTCCAGGCAGGCACAGGGACCGACCTGCATCCGCGAGCCAATGGGAAATCGGTGCGCCGCAGGGACCTCCGCCGGATCAACAACCTTGACGCTCAGCCGAATCCGCCCCGGCTTGCCTCCGCAGGATTCCCAGGCGTTGGTGACCAGGTGGGTCAACACCTGCCGGACCTGGCTGGCATTTACCTTGACGACCGGGCCAGCCAGATCTCCCAGGTCGGTTTCGAGCGTGACATCCTTCGGGACCACGGCCACGAGCAACGGCAGATTCTTGCGGCAGGCATCGGCAAGATCGAGCGGCTCCTGCTTGGCGCACGTGTTTCCGAGGTAGGTCAGCATCGCCCCGCTCAGTTGCGAAGCGCGCCGGGCCGCCAGCATGGCATCGGTCAGGAGTTCGCCGGTCCCGTTGCCGCCCCGCTGTAACTGCCCCATTGACATCTCCAGGCTTCCCATCACGACTTGAAGCTGGTTATTGAAGTGGTGGGAAATGGCGCTGGCCATCCGGCTGAGGCTCTCGGACTTCTGGATCTGCTGGATGATTGCCTCGGCCCTTTTCTCCTCTGCCTTGGCCTGCCTGGCGGCAGTGATGTCGTGCATCAGGCGGTAGCAGTAGAGTATTTTGCCGTCGGCATCCTGCACCACTCCCGCACGCTGCCAGAGCGGAAATCGTCGGCCCCGGCTGTCCAGGGCTTCCAGCTCTCCCTCCCAGTTCTCCCCGCGAGCCATCGCGGGAGCCACCACGCGATCCAACAGCTCGATGGACTCGGGCGGGTAGTATTCGCGATAGGTCATGCCGCGCGCCTCCTCGATCGAACGGCCGAACAGCCTCTCATGGGCGGGATTGATGTAAAGAAACTCACCGGCAGAATTGGTGATGGCAATGGCTTCATCGGACAACTCGAAGACCGTCTTGAACATCTGCAAGGTTTCTTGCGTCCTCTTGTTCTCGGCAATGTCCCATCCCAGGTCCGCCAGGGATGTCACCATTTCCACGTCCCGTTCGTCGTAGCCCGAAGGCTTGTTGCCAACCCCAAGGACCGCAACGATCCGATTGCTGCGCATCACCGGGACAACCAGTTCCCGAATCACGGGGGCGTGCCCTTCCGGAAGCCCTTTACGATGCGGAAGCGACGCGTAGTCGTTGTGGATTACCGGCCTGCGATCACGAATGCAATCCACCCAGACGCCTGCCTTGGAGAGTGGGTAATGCAGCCCGGAACCCTTGGCACCGCACATGCGCTCCACGGTGTTGGTGGACCAGACCTGGAGCGAGAGGGAGTTCTGGTCGGGATCCACGAAGTGATAGAACCCGATGCTGCTGCCCGTGAGGGCTTCGGCCTCGTCCAATGTGGCCCGCAGCAGGCCGGCCAGCGAGTGCGAAGGCGCCCGCTCCAGCAGCCGCAACCGGGCCGCCATGACCGCATCGGCCTGCCTGCGCCCGGTGGTGTGCAGGAGATGGACGCAAAAACCCTTAGCCCACGGGGACACCCATGCTTCGTACCACTCCTTGCTGACATGTGAGTTGTTGCGGGCATAGAAGCTGGCATCGAAACGCGCCGGTTTCCCGGTACGCTCGACCTCGATGCACTTGGCATCGAAGGCGGCGCCGCAGTCCTCGGGAAACACATCGGAGAGGGGCCGGCCCAGGCTATCCTCGACGGGGCGGCCCAGCAACCGGGCGGCCGACGCGTTGAGGAACGTCACTAACCGATCGCTGTCGAGGGCGAGAAACGGGTCGGAAACACTTTCCAGGATGCTGAGGCTCGGGATCCCCCCATCCTGGGAGCCCTCCCCCACGGCCTTGCGGCTGCTGTTCCCGGGTTCATTATCATTGGATTCTGCGTCCTGCCGAGCCCGCGAGCACGATGATCCTACCGTTCTATCACGTTCCATTGTTCACAATTCGATTACAATTATGCCTCCCATCACAGGATGCCCTCCAAATTATACCCTCGGAACCGGTTCATCTATTGGGGAAATCCCTATTTCTTCTGTAAGGGAAAACCTTACAAGCCGGGCGTAAGCCGGCAGAATGCCGGCGCTCCGCCGTGTTCACTTTGGCCTTGAAGCGGCGGAGGGCTTGCTTCACATTGGTCTCCGCCAGGGCCCATGGACTGCGGACTTACGAACCCCGCCAGGGCCGGAAGGCAGCAACGGTAGTTTGCTCTGCATCTGCCGTGGTCACCCTGGCACTTTGAATTTCGAATGCGGAGCGCGGAATGCGGAATGAGGCCCCGGCCGCCGGGGCAATCCTTCCGCCCCATGCGCTCCGGATTCCGCACTTGAATGAGCTACCAGGTCATAGCCCGTAAGTACCGGCCGCAGCGCTTTCAGGATGTCGTGGGACAGGACCACGTCACCCGGACGCTCTCCCATGCCATCGAACAGAAGCGCATAGCCCATGCCTACCTGTTCTGCGGCCCGCGCGGGACCGGCAAGACCACGATCGCCCGCATCTTTGCCAAGTGCCTCAATTGCACGGGAGGCCCGAAGGTGGATTTCGCGCCGGACGACCCCCGCTGCGCCGAGATCGCCGAGGGGCGGGCGCTTGACGTGCTGGAAATTGACGGCGCGAGCAACAACGGCGTCGAGCAGGTCCGCGAGCTGCGGGAGACCTGCAAGTATGCCCCGGCCAGCGCGCACTACAAGATCTACATCATTGACGAGGTGCACATGCTCACCACGGCGGCGTTTAATGCGCTGCTCAAGACGCTGGAGGAGCCGCCCGAGCATGTGAAGTTCATGTTCGCCACCACCGACCCCGAGAAGGTCCTGGCGACGATTCTCTCCCGGTGCCAGCGCTTTGACCTGCGGCGCATCCCCGTGGCCCTGATCGCGAAGCATCTCACCTACATCGCGGGGGCGGAGAAGGTGACCATTCATCCCGCCGCGCTGCACGCCATCGCCCGCGGTGCAGAGGGCGCCCTGCGGGATGCCGAATCCACGCTCGACCAGCTCATCAGCTTCTGCGGGGATCACATCGAGGAGGCGGATGTCCTCTCCATGTTCGGCCTCACGGCCCAGAGCCAATTGCTGGCCCTCTCGGTCGCGGTGCTGGCCGGCGAGGTTGAAAACGCCCTGCGCCTGGTCAATGAGCTCGCCACCAACGGCAAGGACCTCGGTCGCCTGCTGACCGACCTGCTGAACCATTTCCGCAACCTGCTGATCTTCCAGGTCTCGCGCGGCGATCCGTCCATGCTCGAGGTCACGGAGACGGAAGCGGCAGCCCTCGCGGAGCAATCCAGGATGGTCGCCACCCCCGGGCTCACGCGCATCCTGGAGGTTCTGACCGACGCGGAGATGCGCTTGCGCAACGCGGCGTCCAAGAAAATCCTGATCGAGGTCGCCCTGCTCAGGGCCATTGAAGCCCGGAACGCCATGAGCCTGGATTCCGTCCTGAAACAGCTCCAGGATTTGCGCCAGGGCAAGCGGAGCGAAAGCGCCCCGGTCAAACTTTCGCCAGCGCCTTCACCCGCGCTTCCGGCGGCAGGTGAGCGGGCACCCGCACCAATGCCCGCACCCGCCCCGGCTCCGGCCCCGGTTGCGGCGCCGGCCGTCAAGCCCGCAGAGCGGTCCCCGGCACCCGCTGCCGCCCCGCAACCGGCCGGGAACCTGCAGGAATTATGGTCTGCCATCCTCGAAGCGGTGGGCCGGGTCAGCCCGTTTACCCGAAGCTACCTCATCGAGGCGCACCCGGTATCGCTCATCAGGAACCTCTTCACGATCGGCTTCGATCCCGAGTTCGAGGACCATATCGCGCTCGTGGACAACGCGCGCAACCATGCCCTGCTGCAGACCAAGCTGGCCGAGCTGGGCCATCCGGGCCTGCAATTCAAGTTCATAAAGGCCGAGGCCCCCGCGCCAAACGCAGCCGCGCCTGCTCCCGCCTCCGCTCCCGTGCCGACCCCGGCCCCGGCCGCGCCCGCAGCCAAGGCTCCCCCGCCGTCCGCCGCCGCAAAAGCCGCAGCCAGCCCGCCCCCGGCCAAGGAGAAGCTCGTGGCCGTCCCCTTCAGCAAGGATGATTTCAAGAACGATCCGCTCATCCAGAAGGCGCTGGAGATATTCAAAGGCCAGATTGTCGAAGTCCGCGCCTGAACTTTAACCCTCAATCCAAGACACTGACTCATACCAATATGTCCAGCATGGGAAAACTCATGAAGCAGGCTGCGCGCATGCAGCAGCAGGTTGACCAGATCCAGCACGAGCTTGCCAGCCGCACCGTCGAGGCCACCGTCGGCGGCGGCGCCGTGAAGGTCGCAGCCAACTGCGACGGCACGCTCGCCTCGATCAAGATTCATCCGCAGGCCCTCAACCCCTCCGACGCCCAACTGCTGGAGGACATGGTGCTCACGGCGGCCAACCAGGCCCTGAACCAGGCCAAGGAAATCTCCAACACCGAATTGCGCAAGGCCACCGCGGGCTTCAACATGCCCGGATTCGGCTGAGGTCTGCGGCACCGCAGCCCATTGAGCCCGGTCCGGCCGCACGGCACACCCGACCCGATGCCCGCCTGATGTCCCTCCTTCCGGCCCCCATAGCCGAACTGATCGCAGCGCTCGGCAAGCTCCCCGGCATCGGCCCGCGCTCGGCAGAGCGACTCGCCCTGCACCTGGTGCAAGCCGAACCCGGCGGCGTCCAGCAGCTCGCGGCGGCCATCCTCAGCGCCCGGGAACAGATCCGGTTTTGCGGCCTGTGCGGCGCGCTCACCGACAGCCCCACCTGCGGCACCTGCTCCGACCCGCGCCGGGAACCGTCGCTCATCTGTGTGGTCGAGCGGGCCGTGGACATCCTTTCCATCGAGAAGTCGGGCACCTTCCGCGGCAGGTATCACGCGCTGGGCGGCAAGCTCTCGCCGGTAAATTGTGTCGAGCCCGAACACCTGCGCATCGCAGAGTTGCAAAAGCGGCTCGCAACCGAGCCGATCCGTGAGATCGTCCTCGCGCTGGGCACCGATGTGGAAGGCGACGCGACCAGCTATTACCTCGCGAAGCGCCTGGCGCGCGAGGGATTGAAAATCACGCGCATCGCGCACGGCCTGCCGGCCGGCAGCGG
>JAPLUA010000404.1 GCA_026397855.1 Verrucomicrobiota bacterium
AAAGGGCTCAGCTAAAAGCCAGGCAGGATTTCATAGTGCGTACCCGCCGACGTCAGTCAGCGCTAACTCACGGCAATGGAAATGAGCGCCGACTGACGTCGGCGGCTACGTGGCAGGCAGAAACGCTGGGTCAGGCGGGCTTCTCCGACCGCAGAGCAATGGCCTTCCGGATCAGAGGCGTGTTGTTGGTAATCAGCCCGTCCACACCCATGTCCAGCAGCTTGTTGGCGGTCTCCAGGTCGTTGATGGTATAAACCCAAACCTTCAACCCCCGATCGTGGGCGAGATGCACCGACTCCTTCGTGACTTCCTGATTCCACACGGCGACCTTGGCCCCGGTCTTGCGCAATTCATCCAGCCACCGGGCGCTCAGCGCCTTGGGGATGCCTGACGGCTTGGTGCCATCGACCAGGCGGGCGGCTGGACCGAGCACGCCGAGCACCTGTTCGGGCTCCTGCTCATGAAAGGCGCGGAGGTATTGCCAGTCGAATGATTGCACGATCAGCTTGTTGATGAGGCCCTTGTCCCGCAGCAGCTTAATGCACGCCCCCGGATCTCCCCCCTTCCGCTCGATCAAGGTCACTCCGCCCGCCTGGATCGCATCCAGCGCCTCCTCCAGCAGCGGGATCTTTGTGCCGGCATACTTCGCATCAAACCAACTGCCGGCATCAAGGCTCTGAATCTCCGCCGCGGTCTTCGTCTCCACCTTGATCTTCTTCTCCTGCCAGCGATTCGTAGCGTCCGTGGTGCGGTCCAATTCCCCGTCGTGGATAACGATGAGCTTTCCGTCCTTGGTATGGTGGTAATCCAACTCCACCAGGTCCGCCCCGGCGGACATGGCGAGCTTGAACGATGGCAGCGTGTTCTCCGGCGCAACCTGGCAATAGCCGCGATGGCCAATGACCAGGGGCCGCCGGCTCGCGACCAGCTTGAGCGCCGCCAAATCCGCATCCGAGGCGTTCATATTCATAGCACCGTGGGCCAGGGCCATCGCCAGGGCAACCGCAAACAGACCGTTGCGCGCATAGTTCTTCATAGTAGGCAAAATCATCTGTGACCGCCGGGGCCTGAGGGCACCCCTTCGCAGGGAGCCATCAAGTTAGCCCCCCCCACATTCAGAACAGAACCTGTCACGCGGGTCAACACTACTCACCAGCCAGCGCGCAGGCTCGTGGGGCTTTGGCCGGCTTCCCGCATCCGCCGCAGGCTTAGCGCGTCGTGCCGCTTGGCCAAACGAACCCCTGCTTCATCGGTCATCAAAGCACAGTGATAAAACTGCGGCGGCGTCCAGCCCAGCGCGCGGTAAAGCAACAGTTGGCGCGCCGTGCTCGGCAGCAGGTCCGCCCCGCGCACCACTTCGGTGATTCGCATCGTGGCGTCATCCACGGTGCAGGCCAGTTGATACGACGGCACATCCGCCTGCCGCCAGACCACGAAGTCGCCAAAGTCTTTGCCCGCCACAAAGCGCTGCGCGCCGCAGTTCCCGTCCACAAAGCAAACCGATTCCCCCTCGGGCACGCGAAAGCGCCAGTTGATGCGGGTGCCGGGGGCTGGGTGCGGACTGCCAGGCGTCCCGCTTTCCGCCGGCGGACTGGCGTTTGACAACTCATGCGCTGCGCCCCTGGCGCGGCACGTGCCGGGATAGATCGGCTCCCCCTCATCCTCGGCATGCGGGGCGCGCGCGGCAGTGAGAATATCCTTGCGCGTGCAGGTGCAGGGGTAAACCAACCCGGCCGTGCGAAGCTGATTCAGGGCGGCGACATAGACCTTCCGTCGCTCGCTTTGCGCGTAGGGCCCAAAGGGACCCCCGCAGTCCGGGCCTTCCTGCCAATCGAATCCGAACCACCTGAGGTCCTCCATCATGGCATCCACGAACTCCATGCGGTAGCGCGTGGAATCCAAATCCTCGTTCCGCAAGACCAGGGTGCCGCCAGCCGCGCGCGCCCGTTCCTGCGCGACCCAGAACGTTCGCGCGTGGCCAAGATGCAGGAGGCCCGTGGGCGACGGCGCGAGCCGCCCGCGGTAAGGCTGGTTTGATGCTGGTTGTCCCGAGTTCAGATTAGGAGCCCGCGGACGTCCGCGCGCCTATGGCCCGCACTATACCGGCAACCGGCACCCGCTGCCAATGCTGGAATGATATTGTCCATCCATACACCGGGTTGAGCAGGTGACGAATATTGCTGCGCGCGGCTTTGCAGTTGCGCTTGAGGATTCACTCGGAGTGGCCGAGGGAGTCGGCGCCGTTGGCGGCTGTTTCGCCCACGGCAAGCCAGTAGCTGGCGGCGGAGCGGCGGGTGATGTCCTTGGGCCATGCCTTCATGCCGAGGTGGGCGCGGAGGGCTTTGAGTGGCGACCCTAGCGGGAATCGAACCCGCGCACCCGCCGTGAAAGGGGGGTGTCCTAACCGCTAGACGATAGGCCGCCAGGTTCTTTGCCAGAAAGAAAAGCAACGCGGGAACCAGGGTGGGCATTCGACCCCGCGAGGCCAATGTGGACAGGGAATGATCCGCGGCCCAGGCCCACAATCCAGAGAGGGCGACCGCGAGCGCGAGCGGGACCAACTGCACCAGGCCGAGAGTCTGGACGACTGCCGCCACCCTGCTGCGTGCGCGCAGGCCAAAGGCCATTCCCGCCCAGCAAAGAGCCATCGCCTCCAGCGCAAGGTTGGCCGGGATCAGGACCGTCGGGGCAACGGACCATGCCTCGCGGCTGGACGCGGTCGCCATTTCAATGGCGGAGGGGATGGCGACGATCAGGACCACGGCAATTGGCCATCTCAGTGCCCGCTGCAACACACTCCATTGGCCAGACAGAATATTCCGGCTGCCGATCGGGGAGGTCAGGAGCAGTTCCAGATCCTGCTGCCGCCGGGAGTCCAGGAAGAACCGGGCGCCCGCCCAGGCCAGCAGCCCGTTTGAGAACAGCACCACAACCAACCCGGCGAATGACATCACACCCCATGCGTCCCCGACGCCCCCGGTGGTGTTGAAGACGGATCCCAGGGCGCCGAACTGGGCGAAGAAATCGAGCGCTATGGCCACCCAGATCAGCCCCTCGGGAGGGCGCATTTGCAGCACGCGCCACTCCAGCGGGTCGGCGTCCCAGGGCCTCGGGTCGGTCAGCCACGAAGCGCGCGCCATGATGGCGTGGGTTGGCAATATTTCCGCCGGGGTTTCAGGCGCGGCAGATGACTGACCGCAAAGGGACCACTCATCCTGCGGCTCGGGTTCACGAACTTGTGAGTGCGGTTCGTCCTGCCAATTCCTTGTCAGGGCGGCGGCGGCCCGGCGCAGCAGCAACCAGCCCAGGGCGTGTGTGACCGCAAGCCAACCGATGAAAACAGGGTTGAAGACGAGCAACAGACGCAGCGGAATCTTGAGGTGGGCGAGGATCGCCATCACGGGCGGCGCGTTGAAACTCACTGGGACACGCGCCACAGTCATCCAACCCGCCAACCCGAACAGCCGCGTTACCGGCACCGCGGCTCCGCCGAAGACCGAATTGCCGAGCACCTCCGGGCCGAAGGCCAGCGCGGTGACCAGTCCCAGCGTGGCAGCCATGGCGTGACGCCGCTCGCGAAATAGCGCGGACATCCACAGGCCAGCCGCCAGGGACACAAACAGCGTGTTCAACAACCCCACACCGGTCATGGCAGCCTCCGCGCCGCGCACGCCCCCGGCCAGCACGGTGACCATAAGAGCGGGCAGGCATCCCAGCAGCACGACGAAGCAGGTCAGGCCGCAGGCCAGCAATTTGCCGAAAATGAGCTGCGCGGGGCTGAGGTGGGTCAGCAGCAACAAGCCCAGGGTGCCCTCGCGCCGCTCGCGGCTGATGCTGTCCGCGCTCAACAGGCCCATCAGCAGCACGACCAGGAAGAGCATCCACGCCATGTCGTGCAGTAATATGGCCCCTGTGATCATAGGTGCCGGAGGCGCGCCGGACATGGCAGCAAGCGGCGGACGGGGCGCCGTGGCGGAGCGGTTGAGGAGTTCATACGCCTGGAACCCCAGAACGAGGGCAAGCAGGCCGCGCAGCCAATAGAACACGGGCCGCCGCGCGCCGGAGCGCAGCTCGCGTTCAACAAGTGGCGGAAGCGTCATAGGCTGCTCATCGTGGCTGCCAGCGATTCACAGGACGGATTGTTCCAGCG
>JAPLUA010000144.1 GCA_026397855.1 Verrucomicrobiota bacterium
GGCGATCACAGCGGCTCCTTACGCCGGGTTTGCCAACACAGCCGCCAACGTTGCCCCGGGAGCCACGATCACGGCCAACGGGGCGGGCATCACCAACCTGGATGCGGGGAATCTGGCGGGGACGGTGATTGTGCCGGTGGCGTCGGATGTTTCCGGGAGCAGCAACTACAACGCCGCCCGCCTGGTCGGCACGGTGCCGCTGGCCAATCTGCCGGCCGAGGTGTTGAGTAAGGTGGGGATGATCACTAATGTCCCCGTGAGCGCGATTCAGCCGATGGGGAGTCTTTCGGTGGCGGCGGTGGCCCCGACGCCACCCATGGGGATTTGCACGTGGCCCGGCTACGCCGGGGCCAATCAGCCGATCGTTCAGATGCTTTCCGACATGCTCTATACCAATGGGCTGGTGGGCTACGGCTGGAGGGTGATTCAGCTGGACGCGGGCTGGCAACTGCCGAGCCGGGACAGCCATGGGAACCTCGTGCCGAATCCGGTCAGCTATCCGGACTGGACGGGGACGCTCGGTTACATGCGGAGTCGCGGGATTGTGCCCGGCCTGTACACGGAGATGAGGTCTTGCGGCGGGGACGTGCCCCTCTTATACGGCTATTATGCGCAGGACGTGGCGCAGTTCCTGTCCTGGGGAATCGGCTACCTCAAGCTGGATTACTGCGACAATGACGGCAATGGAGATCAGAGGTATGTCGCCCTGTGCGACTTCCGGCAGGCAATGGACCGGGCGGGATGGTCCGCCTGCGTGGTGAGCGGCGGCTGGGGCGACCCGACAGGCAGCCCGGTGCGGGCGTGGCTGCCGTCAGTGGTGAATTCCTGGCGGCTGGGGATTGATGGGGATGCCAATCCCTATGGCGGACCGGCGGCGGCGCAGACGAACATGCTGCTCCACTTCCACCACGCGATGCAATACGGCGCCGCCTTTACCGGGCCCGGGCATTATCCGGACATGGATTTCGTCAATACCGGCCAGGCCGATTACGGCCCCTACGTCAACACCAACGCGGCTCCTTTCCGATACCCAACGATCGAAAGCATCATTGGGCTGACAGCGATGTGCCCTTCGCCGATCATGTTGGATAAAGTGGAGCTCTCGCTCATGCCGATCTACACGAATACGGCGATGATCGCCATTGATCAGGACCCATTGGTATTACCGGCGCAGGTTGTCAGCTCGAACGCGACGACCGAGGTGTGGTCCCGGAGGTTGGTCAACGGGGACCGGGCGGTGGCGCTGATCAACAAGACGGGCTCAAGCCAGGCGATCCGGGTGAGCCTCGCCGCGCTGGGTCTGGCGGCGGGGCCGGCGGTCGTCTATTCCGTATGGGACCACGCGGTTTTGCCGTGCGCGGGGGCAAGCTTCACGGCTTCGGTTGATCCGTGGTATGTGCAACTCCTTCGCGTCTCCCCGACCCAGCCCGGCCTATTCACGGGCACAGTCGGCCTGACCAGCAACAGCGTGCGATTTACGCTGCATATCACAAACGGCCAGATTTGCCGGGTAACCAGCCCGTAACCGGCCGAGCACGTCCGTGCCGGGGATCGGATTGGCGAGAGGCTTGCCGGCTATTGCTGCCGCTGAGATTACTGAGGAGTCCCTGGCATACAACACACCAAGAACTGCGGAAGCTTCTCCCTCTCCCCTGCAGCAGGGGAGAGGGTCGGGGAGCACTGCTGTTGAGTTAAGGTAGGTCGCGCGCGAGACGCGGCGGCTTCTCCCTCTCCTCCCCCGAGGGAGGAGAGGGCCTGGTGTTTGGACATTCTGCGGACTGGAAAGCAGCCAATCCCAACGGGGATGACATCACTCAGCCCAGCCAGATCGGCCAATCCCAACGGGATTGCATCACAAAGCCCAGGGTTGCGCGCCGCGCGCTACCCTGGGTCTGTGCCCCCACATTTTCCCAACCCTGAAAGGGTTGCAGCCTCACCCCTCCGCTGCGCATTCTCACCGTCATACCGCAATCGCTGGCCAGGATTCTCGTGCATACGGTCTTCTCCACCAAAGTGCGATTGACGACCGTGAAGGAAAAGACCGATGCAACCCCTTTCAGGGTTGATTCCCACACCCGACACACACCCAGGGTAGCGCGCA
>JAPLUA010000466.1 GCA_026397855.1 Verrucomicrobiota bacterium
CTGAGAGCAAATAGTTGGCTTTCGACAGTGTGTCGAGAATTGCGGAGCTTGGAAAAGTGAATAGAACCCGTGCCAGTGTTGGTGTTTGTCGGTGTTGGAGTGCATAAAGTATGAAATATGCGGGCTAGCTTCAGGGTGCTAACAGTTGACTGGCGAATTATTGGTGGGGACTCAGATCCGTGATAGCCACGGCGGTTGGGGGTATGCGGATGATTCTGCCCCGCCCGACTATGTCTGTGCCGGGGCGCCAGGCTCGTAACCCAGCCACGGGCCGAGCCATCGCTCGACGGACGGCAGATCCATCTGCTTGCGCAGGTGGTAGTCCGCAACCTGGTCGCGGCCGATCCTGCCGACGGCGAAATACTTCGCCTCCGGATGCGCGAAATAGAGCCCGCTCACGCTGGCGCCGGGCCACATGGCGTAGCTCTCCGTCAGCTTGATGCCGGTGTTCTTCTCCACGCCGAGCAACTCCCAAAGAACCCACTTCTCCGTGTGGTCAGGGCAGGCGGGATAGCCGGCCGCCGGTCGGATGCCGCGGTATTTCTCACGGATCAAGTCCTCGCTGCCCAGGTTCTCGGTTTGGCCGTAGCCCCAATCCCGGCGGGCGCGCTGATGCAGCCACTCGGCGAAGGCTTCAGCGAGGCGGTCGGCGAGGGCCTTGGCCATGATCGAGTTGTAGTCGTCAAGGTCGCGCTCAAAGGTCCGGCATAGTTCCTCGGCGCCGAAGCCGACACTCACTGCGAAGGCGCCGATGTGGTCGGGGAGCGGCTTGCCCGGCGCGGCGTCCGCGGGAGCCTTCGGGGCGATGTAGTCCGCCAGGCAGTGATTGTGCTGGTCCCGGGGCTTCTCCATCTGTTGGCGCAGAAAATGGAAGGTGGTCAGCACCGTCGAGCGCGAGCTGTCGGTGTAAAGTTCCACATCATCGCCGACCGCATTTGCCGGGAAGAGGCCATACACGCCGCGCGCTGTAAGCAGGTTTCGTTGCAGAATATCCTGGAGCAGTTTCTGGGCATCCTCGAACAGCTTCCGGGCCTCGGGCTGCTCATCGAGGATTGCCGGGTAGCGGCCGCGCAGCTCCCAGGTGTGGAAGAAGGGCGACCAGTCAATGAAGGGGACGAGTTCCGAGAGGGCAATGGCGGATTTGGATTCCGGCGTGAGAACGCGCACCCCGGTGAAGGCGGGCTGCGGAATGTCGCCGACGTTCCAATCAATGGGGGTGCGCCTGCGGCGCGCGTCCTCGATGGACAGCAGGGGCCTGGCCTGCTGCCCGGCGTGCTGTTCGCGGAGCTTGTCGTATTCGGCGCGGATGCCTTGCGTGAAGGCCGGTTTGAGGTCCGGGTTAATCAGGCTGCTGACGACGCCGACGGCGCGGGAGGCGTCCAGCACATGGATCACCGGGCCGGAATAGGCGGGAGCGATTTTGACAGCGGTATGGGCTTTGCTGGTCGTCGCGCCGCCGATCAGGAGGGGGATGGTGAAGCCCTGGCGCTGCATCTCCTTGGCGACATGCACCATTTCATCCAGGGACGGGGTGATCAGCCCGCTGAGGCCGATGATGTCCACGCCCTTCTCGCGCGCGGTCTGCAGGATCTTCTCGGCGGGAACCATGACGCCCAGGTCAATGACCTCGTAGCTGTTGCAGCCCAGGACAACCCCCACGATGTTCTTGCCGATGTCATGGACATCGCCCTTGACGGTGGCCATCAGGATGCGGCCCTGGGGCTGGTGATTGCCCGATGTTCGCTTTTCCTCCTCCATGAACGGGAACAGGTAGGCAACCGACTTCTTCATCACGCGCGCGCTCTTGACGACCTGCGGCAGGAACATCTTGCCCGCGCCGAACAGGTCGCCGACCACGTTCATGCCCGACATGAGCGGACCCTCGATGACCAGCAGCGGGCGCCCGTACTTCTGCCGCGCTTCCTCGGTGTCCTGGTCTATGTAATCAACGATGCCCTTGACCAGCGCATGGCTGAGGCGCTCCTCGACCGTTCCCTGGCGCCACGCGCCCTCGGCGACGGCAGTCTCGTCCTTCTGCTTGAGAGTCTCTGCGAAGCGGACGAGGCGTTCGGTGGCGTCCGGCCGGCGGTTGAGCAGCACGTCCTCGACCAGTTCGAGCAGGTTGCGGGGGATTTCCTCATACACCGCCAGCAGGCCGGGGTTGACGATCGCCATGTCGAGCCCCGCCTTGATCGCGTGGTAGAGGAACGCGGAGTGCATGGCCTCGCGCACCGCGTTGTTGCCGCGGAAGGAGAACGACACATTGCTCAGGCCGCCGCTGACGCGCGCGAGCGGGAGGTGGTCCTTGATCCACCGGGTGGCCCGGATGAAGTCCACCGCGTAATTGTTATGCTCCTCGATGCCGGTGGCCACCGTGAGGACGTTCGGGTCGAAGATGATGTCCTGCGGCGGGAAGCCGACCTCCCGTGTCAGGATGCGGTAGGAGCGCTCGCAGACTTCGACCCGGCGCTCGTAGCTGTCGGCCTGGCCGCGCTCGTCGAACGCCATCACCACCACGGCGGCGCCGTAGCGGCGAATCAGCCGCGCCTGGTGCTTGAACTTCTCCTCGCCCTCCTTGAGGCTGATCGAGTTGACTACCCCCTTGCCCTGGATGCATTTGAGCCCGGCCTCGATCACCGACCACTTCGAGCTGTCAATCATGACCGGCACGCGGGCGATGTCCGGCTCGGCGGCGACGAGGTTCAGGAAGGTGGTCATCGCCTTCTCGGAGTCGAGCATCCCCTCGTCCATGTTGACATCAATGACCTGCGCGCCGTTCTCGACCTGCTGCTTGGCGATCGCCAGCGCGCCCTCGTAATTCCCGGCCAGGATGAGCTTGGCGAACTTGGGCGAGCCGGTGACGTTGGTGCGCTCGCCGATGTTGACGAAGTTCGTTTCCGGCCGGACGGTCAGCGCCTCCAGCCCGCTCAGGCGGGTGTGCGGCTCGACTTTGGGAGGCACGCGGGGCGGCAGGCCGCGGACGGCCCCGGCCAGGGCGCGAATGTGCGCGGGCGTGGTACCGCAGCAGCCGCCCACAATGTTCAGCCAGCCGTTGCGCGCCCATTCCTCAAGCTGCGGCGCCAGGGTCTCCGGCGTCTCCGGGAAACCGGTCGGCAGCATCGGGTTGGGCAATCCCGCATTCGGATACGCGCTCACGCAGATGCCGGCAATGCCAGACAGCTCCTCGATGAAGGGTCGCATCTCCTTGGGCCCGAGGGCGCAGTTGATGCCGACGCTCAGCAGGCGGTGGTTGGAGATTGAATTCCAGTAGGCCTCGACGGTCTGGCCGGAGAGCGTGCGCCCGCTCAGGTCGGTGATGGTGAACGAAACCATCACCGGCACCCGGACCCCGGTGTCCTCGAAGAACTTGTCTATGGCAAACAGCGCTGCCTTGGAGTTGAGCGAGTCGAACACCGTTTCCAGCAGCAGGATGTCCACCCCGCCTTCCATCAGCGCGCTGGTCTGCTCGTAGTAGGCTGCGGCCAACTGGTCAAAGGTGATGGCGCGGAACGCCGGGTTGTGAACATCGGGTGAGAGCGAGGCTGTCTTGCCGGTCGGGCCCAGCGCGCCGGCGACAAAGCAAACGCGCCCCGGCTGCGCGGCCATCACGGCATCGGCCGCAGCCCGGGCGTTGCGCGCCCCCGCCAGGTTCAGCTCGCGGGCGAACGCCTCGAGCTTGTAGTCGGCCAGGGAAATGGTGGTACAGTTGAACGTGTTGGTCTCAATGATGTCCGACCCGGCCTCCAGGTACTCGCGGTGAATGGCCTGGATGATCTGCGGCTGCGTTAAGCTCAGCAGATCGTTGTTCCCTTTCAGGTCGTGCGGCCAATCCTTGAATCGCTCCCCCCGGAAACCGGCCTCGTCCAGCCCATGGGCCTGGATCATGGTCCCCATTGCGCCATCGAGGATGACGATGCGTTCGCCCAGGAGGCGCTCCAGCTTGCTTGCTCTGCTCAGTTCAGTGTTCACGTTCACAATCTCCGCCCGGCCACGCCCGGTCTATGAAAGCATCAATATATCCTGATACGTAGATATGTCAAGGAGGCGACGGACTGAAACCCGAAGCCCGAAACCCGAAATCCGAGGGAAGGCCGAAGACCGAAACCCGAAAACCAGGGCTTCCGGGGGCGGACGGCTATCCCGCGGAACTCGGTTTTCGGATTTTCATTTCCCATCGCCCCTCTTTGCCCTACTCCTGAAGCGCCGATTGATGACGATGCCACCATGATGAATGACATGAACTGGATTCGAACCTGCGCGCTCCTGTTGGGTGCGGGGAGCCTCGCCGTGCGGGCGGCCGGGATCAACTTCCAGGTGCCGCCGGCCCACGCGCCGACGAACGCGCCGATCCTGTCCAGCCTGCTCACGGACGAGCAAGGCAAACCGGTCACATCAAAGCGGGCCTGGCACAAGCAGCGCGAGCGTCTGGAACGGCAGTGGCTGGATTTCCTCGGCCCCCTGCCGAAGCGCAACCTGCCGCTCAAAGCCCGCGTGGAGTCAACGGAGGACCTGGCTGGCTGCACCCGCCAGCATGTGGCCTATCAGATCGAGCCGGGGCTCTTTACCGACGGGTATCTGCTTGTGCCGACGGGGATCAAAGGCCGGCTGCCGGCGGTGGTGGTGTTCCATCCCACGACCCCTTTCCAGGCGCGCGGCGTCGCGGGCCTGGAGCCTTCCTATCCCGAGGACAAGTGGCAGGGGCTGCAGCTCGTCCGGCGCGGCTACGTGGTCTGGTGTCCGCGCAACTACATCAACACGGAGGGCGCGGACTGGGCCGGGAACGCCGCGCGATTGCTGGCCCGGCACACCAACTGGACGGGGATGACCCGCATGGTCTGGGATGCGATCCGCGCCGCGGACTTTGTCGAGTCATTGCCGCAGGTGGACCGGAAGCGCATCGGTTGTCTGGGCCATTCGCTGGGCGGCAAGGAGGTGCTCTATGCCATGGCATTCGACGAGCGCTACCGGGCCGGCGTGTCCAGCGAAGGCGGCATCGGCCTCCAACTCAGCAACTGGAAGGCGTCGTGGTACCTGGGGCCGGCGATTACGCGGCCAGGCTTCCACCTCGAGAACCACCAGGTGCTCGCGATGGTTGCCCCGCGGGCGTTTCTCCTGCTCGCCGGGGATTCAGCCGACGGCGACGCGAGCTGGTCGTTCCTGCAGGCGGTGCGGCCCGTCTATGACTTGCTGGGGTCGCCGGATAACCTCGGCTGGCTCAACCATCATCGAGGCCACCAATACTCCGCCGAGGCGCGCGCCGCGGCGGAGCAATTCCTGGATCGGCACCTCAAGCCTTGAGGCATTTCCGGTAGGCGCCCATTGCCGGCGCGTCCGGATTCACCTCGGGCCCGAAGTAGCGCAGGCAGAC
>JAPLUA010000234.1 GCA_026397855.1 Verrucomicrobiota bacterium
CTGGGATCGCATCCTGGAAGCACGGCGCGCAGACGCCCGCGTGCGGTCGCTGCGCCATGCCCGGAGCCTCGGGCAAAGCGCCGCGCTCTGGGCCGGGTTCAAGGCCAGCCGCGGCGACATCATCGCCACACTCGACGGCGACCTCCAGAATGATCCGGCCGATCTGCCGGCCATGCTCACAGAGTTGGGGACATCCGACATGGTGTGCGGGGTCCGGACCAAACGGCAGGATACAGCGGTCCGCCGGATTTCCTCGACGGTGGCGCGGTTGGCGCGGAAGATGGCCCTCGGCGTGGATTTCCGCGACAGCGGCTGCAACCTGCGCGTGTTCAAGCGCGAGGTCCTGCAGGCGCTTCCGCCGTTCGACGGCATCCACCGGTTCATGCCCATCCTGGCGCACGGTGCCGGGGCCAGGGTCAAGGAAGTGCCTGTCAGGCATCACCCGCGAACGGCGGGCCGCACAAAGTATGGCGTGTGGAACCGTTTGGGGCGGGGCATCTACGACCTGGCCATGGTGAGATGGTATCTCAAGCGGCAAATCAAGACCCTGATCCCGGCTGTGGACGCCGCGGCAGCCAAGCCCGGCGCGCGTGAAACGTGTGACGTGACACCATGAAGCACGCCGGGTTACGCTGGTTCCTGATTGCGGCAGCCATTGTCTTGAATGGCCTGCCCTTGCTGTGGCCGGTTCCCCGCAGCGCGTTCGGGGAAGGGAGAGGGGAGAGGGGAGGGGGGAGAGCGGGTGAAGCGTCCGCCTCAATGCCGCCGTCCGGGTCCGTGCCGAGCTTCAGTGAGGAACTGATCAATCCAGGATCCCCCTTGCACATGTCGCACGTGGCGTCCATCTGCGAGCTGTCGGACGGGCGGTTGGCCGCAGTCTGGTACGCCGGCTCACGCGAAGGCGCCCGGGACGTTGCCATCTGCTTCGCAACCCAGGAGCGCGGGCAATCATTCTGGACCACGCCCCGGGCAATTCTCACCCCTGAGCAGGCCGGTCGCGACCTGGGTCGCGCAGTCAGGAAAGTTGGCAACCCGCTGATCTTCTCTGACGCCGCAGGCAAGCTCTGGATGCTCTATGTCACAATCAACGTGGGCGGCTGGTCCGGGAGCTCCCTCAACCTGACCACCTCCACCGACGAGGGCGTTTCCTGGACCCCGGGCCGGCGGCTCACGCTCAGCCCATTCTTCAATGTGAGCGAGCTAGTCAGGAACAGGCCGGCCCCGCTATCCGACGGGAATTGGCTGGTGCCGATCTACCACGAGTGCCTCGGCAAATTCCCCGAGCTGCTCTGGCTGCGCGACACGGCGGATGGGGTTTCCGCAACCAAGACCCGCATCACGGGAGGCAGGTCCGGTTTCCAACCCGCCATGACGGTCCTGAGCACCAACGCAGCTCTGGCCTTCCTGCGGGATTGCGGTCCCCGCAAAAGGATTGCTGTCACCCGCACCGACGACGCGGGCCAGACATGGTCCTCCCCCGAAGCCGTGAACCTTCCCAACCCCGACTCCGGCCTCACGGCGCTTCGCCTGGCCGACGGCCGGCTGCTGCTCACCTTCAACGACTCCGCTGCCGGCCGCGAGAACCTACGCCTGGCCGTCTCCGAAGACCAGGGCCGGCGTTGGCGGCGAGCTGCCACGCTGGCCGAAGAATCCGGGGCCGAGTTCTCCTACCCGTATCTGCTGCAGACCCGCGACGGCATGATTCACCTGGTCTATACCTGGAAGCGAGAGGGGATCAAACACGTGGCCTTCAACGCAGCCTGGCTGAATACCCGCCAGGCCCAACCCTCCCGATGAGCCAGCCGACCCTCATCCTGCTGCTCTCTGTTTTATGCCCCTGGCTGATGGTGGTGCTGGGCCTGCAGGCTTTGGCGGATCGCTGCGGATTCAAGGCCCGGGGCTGGGGTCGGCTCCTGCTCCTGGGCCTGGTCGCTACCGGGTTCCTGCTGCTGCCGGTGCGGGGAATGCCGATCGCCGGCTGGGTGCGCGGCGTCAGCGTCAACTTCAGCATCCCGTTTGCCAGCCTTATTGCCGTGGCGCTTTGGGAGGGTGAGTTCCGCCGCCAATGGTTTTCAAGGGCCGACTGGACAGTCGCCTGGGCCTTCGGAATGGCAGCGGGCCTCGGACTCTATCCGCTGGCCCTGGGCTGGGGCAGCTTCGACCCCTACGAATGGGGCTGGAGCTTCAGCCCGCTCTTCGTGGCGGTCGCCGTGATGACCGCGCTTCTGGCCTGGAAACAAAACCGCTTCTGCCTCCCGCTGCTGCTCGCCGTAGCGGCATACCACCTGCGCCTGCAGGAATCGGCCAACTATTGGGACTATCTGCTGGATCCGGTTTACTGCCTGGTCTCGATCATCGCGCTGGCCTGGCAGATGTTGGCCCGCGCCGGGGTCACCCGCACCAGTGTGACGTGCCCTGCGAACGAACCTTTCGGCGCTTGCTTGAAAAGGTCGATGCCCAACAACTCAAGGACGTGCTGACCGGTTGGATGCAAGCCCAAGAGGCGGCTCCGCTCCAGGTCGTGCATGTGGACGGCAAGGTGGTTAAAAACGCCCATCCCGCTCCGCCCCGCAGCCCCGTCCAGCAGGCGCAGGCTGCCGCAGTCGAGCCGAGTGAAATTCCCGCCGAGTTGCAAAAGCCCAAGGCGAACAAGGCCCTGATCCTGGTCAACTTTCAGACGACCCAGCAGCATCTGGTCGATCAGGTGGCGGTGCCCCAGGACACCAACGAAGAGGCGGCGGTGGCTGCCCATCTGCCCAAGATGGATTTGGCGGGGGTCTGTTTAACGGCCGATGCCGCTCAC
>JAPLUA010000554.1 GCA_026397855.1 Verrucomicrobiota bacterium
GGATAGCGGACACGACGCAGATGCGGCGCGCTCCCGTCGCCAGCACCTCGTCCAGGTTGACCAGGTTGATGCCGCCAATGGCAAACCACGGGACCCGCACATTCATCGCAGCCCAGCGCAGATAGTCCCGCGCGATGGGCTGCGCGTCGGGCTTGGTGGAGGTCGAATACACCGGGCCGACCGCGATGTAATCCGGCCCGGCGGCCAGGGCCCGCTCGCCCTGGGCCTGCGAGTGCGTGCTCAGCCCGATCCCCACCCGTGAACCGGAACCCGGCGGCTGGCCTGCCGGACCCTGAAGCTGCGCCACCCGGGTATGGCCCCCGTCAAAGAAATCCTCCTGCCCCAGGTGACAGAATTCGGCGCCGAGTTCGACGGCGAGGGAGAAATGGTCGTTGATCACCAGGGGAACACCCGCCTGGCGCGTGACGGGCAGGATCGCCTCGGCCATGCGTCGGACGTCGTCGAGCGAGGATTCCTTGGCACGGAGCTGAACCACGTCCGCGCCGCCGTCGCAAAGCTGCCGGGCCACAAGGGCGGGCGGCCTCCCGCGCAGGCAGGTGGTGTCAATAAAGGCATAGAGCCGGCATTCAGAGAGAGGTTTCATAAAGTTCGCACGCCCCCTACCCCCGGGCCGGCAGTTCCGACTCCCGGCACTCCAGGCACAGGAATAGCTTCCCGTTGTAATATGCGGCGAACGCCAGCATCCTGCATCCGCAACGGTCGCAGAACTCGTAAATCTCCAGCGGATCCAGCTTAACCGGAGTCCAGACCAGGCCGTAAGCCCGGTGCACCAGTTCCATTTGCTCCGCCACCCGGTCGCCCACATAGTCAAACACCTTGGCCCGAGTGCGGTGCTCCGTGAATTCCCATTCGGTGGCAGTCCCGGAAAGGTAATGCCCGTCATGGTTCACAATCAGGACCTTGACCGACTCACGATCATTCATCGGCACCATGGTTACAGCTTATCGCTCCGGCCAATCAGCCCGGTCCCGGAGCCCGCGCGATCTCCCGGCCCATGCGCCGCCGGCCTGGCACCCCGAGCGAAGCACATTCACCGCCGCGCCCCGGCGCGGATTTCCAGGAGGCGTTTCATGACATCGTAAAGATCGCCTCCCGCCTCCCGTGTGCCGAAGGCGTCGTGCAGCTTCCGGTAGAGGGAATAAAGCTCCTTATAGGCGGCGTGGGCCGCCGGGTTGGGCTTGAACTCGCGCGGCTTCAGGCCGGTCATGGCCTTCTGCGCGGTCGCGTAGTCGGGGTGGCCTCCCGCGGCCTTGCCCGCCACCACCGCCCCCGCGATGGCCGCGCCGAGCGCGCACGTCTGCGCCGAGCGCGAGATCCGGATCGGGCGGCCCGTCACGTCGGCGTAGATCTGCATGACGAGCGGGTTCTTCTCGGCGATGCCCCCGCAGTTGATGATCTGGTCCACTTTCAAGCCGTATTCCTCGGAGCGGCTGATGATGGTCAGCGCCCCGAACGCGGTGGCCTCGACGAGCGCGCGATAGATTTCCGCCGGCGTGGTGTAGAGCGTCTGCCCCATCAGCAGGCCCGTCAGGCGTTGATCCACCAGCACCGTGCGGTTGCCGTTGTTCCAGTCCAGCGCCAGCAGGCCCGACTCGCCCGGCCAGCCTGGCCGCCGCAGCGCTGAGCGCCTCGTGCGTGCCGACCTTCCGGCCGAGCGGCTGGATGTAGTTCACGAACCAGTTGAAAATGTCGCCCACCGCCGACTGGCCGGCCTCCAGGCCGTAATACCCCGGCAGGATGCTGCCCGGCACGATGCCGCACAAACCCGGGATGTCCGCCAGCTTCTCCCCCAGCGGCACCACCATCATGTCGCAGGCGCTCGTGCCGATGATCTTCACCAGCTTGCCAGGCGCGATGCCGGACCCGACGCCCCCCAAGTGCGCGTCGAAAGCCCCGACTGCCACCGGCAGGCCCGCCGGCAGACCCGTGCGCTTGGCCCATTCCTCCGTCAGCCGGCCCGCTGCCTGGTCAATGCTACGCGCCCGGGACGAAAGGCGCGGCCGGAGCTCGCCCAGCTTCGGGTCAAGCTGCGCTAGGAACTCCGTGTCCGGATAGCCGCCCCACGCGTCGTTATACATCCCCTTGTGCCCGGCAGCGCACACCCCGACGGCCAGTTTATCGGGCGCCTCGGTCCCGGTGAGCATCGCCGGCACCCAGTCCGCACATTCCACCCAGAGCCAGGCGGCATCGAACACCTCGGGGCTGGTGCGCAGGCAATGCAGGATCTTGCTGAAGAACCATTCGCTGGAGTAAGTGCCGCCGCACTTGGCGAGATACTGCGGCCGGATCCGGCGCGCCAGGTCCGTGATCTCCCCCGCCTCGGCGATGCCGGTGTGGTCCTTCCAGAGCCAGGCCATCGCCGCCGGGTTCTTGGCAAACCGACGATCGAACGCCAGCGGGCGGCCGTTGCGGTCCACCGGTATCGGCGTGCTGCCCGTCGTGTCCACCCCGATGCCGATCACCTGGTCAGGCCTAAAACCGCGCACCGCCCGCCTGGCAAGCGCCAGCGCCTTCTGGATCGTGATCTCCGCCCCGGCGACATAGTCCGCCGGATGCTGCCGAGCCAGGTTCGGGTCGCGCGCCAGGATCACTCCCTGCGTGCCGTGTTCATAATTCCAGACTGCCGAAGCCACCTCTCGCCCGTTGGCAACATTGACGATCAGGCTGCGGACGGAGTTGGTGCCGTAATCAAGGCCGATGGAATACTTGTTAGCGCTCATGGGCTCTTTAGATAGCCAGTGCCTGCCGCCATGTCGAGAAAATCGGATGGTCCGCCGCCATGGAAAATGTCCCCGGCCGCCGGCGCGGCCTGGTCTCAGGGGCTTGCGAAGCAGCTCCGTAGGAGTGACCTGCTTTTGGCACGCGAACCCAAACAAGACCACCGCAAGCCCCGTCGCGGCTCCAGTGCCTGTGGTGCGTCACAGCCGTTGCGGTCGGGAGCAGCCAGGCCGGATAACGGGCATTAGAGCGATTTGTTACATTCCGGGGGTCCCCACATGCCAGTCGGCCCCCTCAAGGCTCCGTAGCGGGCTCCTGGCGCGGTCCTGGGGCATTCCAGGTCTCCTCCCCAACCCCCGCTTCAGTCCGCATACCTCGGTCCACCTGTGTTCAGCAGTGAATCCCTCCAGCTCCCGGCTGCCGCTTTGTTACGGTACAAACCCAAAGGCGGAGGCATTGGAAGGGTGGCGCAAGCGTGATTCAACGGTAGTACTACGGTATTGCCCCCG
>JAPLUA010000015.1 GCA_026397855.1 Verrucomicrobiota bacterium
CGGTCATGATGGTGGCCGGGTTGGAGTTGATGAGGACGACACGGTAGCCTTCTTCCTTGAGGGCTTTGCAAGCTTGCGTGCCGGAGTAATCGAACTCGCACGCCTGGCCGATGATGATCGGGCCGGCGCCGATGATGAGGACCGAATGAATGTCAGTGCGCTTTGGCATGAATGCGGGGAGAATAAATATTATTCCGCGCCGCTTGTCAGTCCTTAATTTCGCCGTAATTCTTCAGGGGGCGCAACGCACGTTATCCGACGACAGGCAACAATGCGATAGGAGCGCGGACATTCTTGTCCGCCTCGGCCGCGTTGGCAAGCTCCAGGCGGACAAGAATGTCCGCGCTCCGATAACGTGAGTTGCGCCCGATGCACTGGGGCGCATCTATGGTTGCAAGCGCCGCCTGGGGATGATGCCGGGGCGGGCAAAGCCTGTGCAAAATCTGCGCACACTCCGATGGGTCTGCGAGCAATTCCTGCGCAAGCAACGCGTGGAAACTGCGGTATTTGGGCATTTATGGGTTGGCATACCTCATGCGATAGGAGGGTGCGTGTAGCACGTAACGGGGCCAACGTGTGCCCGTGTGCTTTACTCAAACGCAACCAAAGCAACAGAACAGATCGAGATTATGAAAATGAACCAATGGCTGGTAACGGTCGGCGTGAGCGCCGCCATCTGCCTGGGTGCCGGCGAACTCGCGGCCCAGAATAGCAACAACAACAGCAAGGATGGAGGCGGCAACCGGCAGAGCCGCGGCGGTCGGGGCGGTCCTCCCACGGCTGAACAGATCCAGCAATGGCAGCAACAGCGGATGGAGCACACCAAGACGGAGCTGGAGATTACCGATGACGCCGAATGGAAGGCCATCGAACCCCTGGTCCAGAAGGTGCAGGATGCGCGCATGGCCATGGGCGCCTATGCCGGCTTTGGCCGGGGAGGCATGAGGGGGCGGGGCGGTCCCGACAATGGTCCTGGCGGTCAGAGTGGACGGTCCGGCTTTGGCGGCTCCAACGCGGACATCGAGGCGCTGCAGAAGGCCATTGACGGCAAAGCTTCGAATGCGGAGATGAAGGCCGCCGTTGCCAAGTTCCAGGAAGCGCGCAAGGCCAAGATGGCGGACCTGGAGAAGGCGCAAGCCGACCTGCGGAAGGTGCTTTCTGTCCGCCAGGAAGCCATCGCCACCGCCAACGGGATACTCTAAGGCCTGATCGGTGGCCGGTCGCCGGCCATCATTCACCCAGCCTGCATCACCCGCCACCAGCATGAGCGAGATTAGCCCATCGGACGCCTCATTGAAGCAGCTCCTCGACAGGATGGTCGCCGCCAAGCAAATGTCGGCCATTGACGCGAAGAGCCTGGCCCGGCAAGACCCGCCGGGCCGGGGCGCCGCGGTTGCAACCGAGGAGGACATCCTCCGGTGGCTGGCCGGGGAATATGGGCTGACCTACACGACGCTGGAGGACGTTGATCCGGATCGCGAGCTGCTCTCGCTTTTCCCCGCGCGGGTGCTCCTCAAGGAAGAGCTGCTCCCCCTGCGCCGGGTCAACGGCACCGTGGAGGTCGCCACGAGCCGCCTCTTTGCGACGCAGGGGCTGGATTCGCTGAAGACCTTGACGGGCTTGAACCTCAAGCCCGTCCTGGCTTCCGGCGAGGCCATCCAGCGCGAGATGAAGAAGCGCCTGGGCGTCGGCGCCGACACCCTCGGCACGCTGGGGGAAGAGGCCACCTTCCAGGTGGTGGATGAAAACCGGGAGGAGAACACCGACCTGGACGAGGCCGCCGAGGACGCCTCCATCATCCGCTTCGTCAACCAGGTCCTGCGCGACGCCATCGAGCTCCGCGCCTCGGACATACATCTTGAGCCGTTCGAGGACGAGCTGCGCATCCGTTACCGCATTGACGGCGTCTTGCAGGATGTGCCGGTGCCGTCCCAGATCAAGCGCTTCCAGCCCGCGATCGTTTCCCGCGTCAAGATCCTCAGCCACCTGAATATCGCCGAGAAGCGGCTGCCGCAGGACGGGCGCATCAAGATTCGCATTGACGATAGCGAGGTGGATATCCGCGTGTCGGTGATCCCGATGCTGCACGGGGAGGCGGTCGTCATGCGCCTGCTCCGGCAGAATTCGACCCTCCGGGGGATGCGCGAGATGGGCATGGAGATCCGGGAGATGGAATGCTTCGAGCGCGTGCTGCAGTTGCCGCACGGCATCATCCTGGTCACCGGCCCCACCGGCAGCGGCAAGACCTCGACCCTCTACACCGCCCTCAACACGATCAACGATTCGGTCCGCAAGATCATCACCATTGAGGACCCGGTCGAGTACCAGCTCCGGGGAGTCAACCAGATCCAGGTATCCGAAAAGGCCGGCCTGACGTTTGCCCGCGGCCTACGTTCCATCCTGCGCCATGATCCCGATGTGATTCTCATCGGCGAAATTCGCGACCAGGAGACCGCGCAGATCGCGGTCCAGGCCTCCCTGACCGGGCACCTGGTCTTCTCGACGCTTCACACCAACGATGCCCCCGGCGCCCTCACCCGCCTGGTGGATATGGGGGTCGAACCCTACCTGGTGGCCTCGTCGCTCGAGGCCGTGCTGGCCCAGCGGCTCGTCCGCGTGCTCTGCAACGAATGCAAACAGGAGGACCACTCCCCCGCCGCCCAGGCATTCAAGGCCCAGGTGGGCATTTCCGCCGACACCACCATTTACCGCTCGGTGGGCTGCCAGGAATGCCGCCAGACCGGCTTCTACGGCCGGCACGCCATCTTCGAGTGGATGGATTCCGACAATGAGATTCGCCAGTTGATCCTCAAGAACGCCTCCAGCGACCTGATCCGGGACGCGGCCATGCGCGCCGGCATGAGGACGCTGGCGGACGACGGCTGGCGCCTCGTGCGCATGGGAATCACCACGGTTGAAGAAGTCTTGAGTGTAACCACCGCCAAGGAAGTGGCGCGCACCACCAGGATCCAGACACCCGACGCCGCCAGCAAAGAGCTCACGCCGGCCGAGGTTGCGCTCGAACGACGCTAAGCTTATGCCCGCCCGCCGCCACACAGCCCGCCTCCCGAATTTCCGCTCCCCTTCGGCCTTCGGGTTTCGGCCTTCGGATTTCTAACCCGTCATGCCTGTCTTTCACTACAAAGCACTGCAGGCCGACGGTGCCGTGGCCGAGGGCCGGCTCGAGGCTGCCGGCCGGCAGGAGGCCTTCAGCCAGATGGCCGGGCTTGGCCTGCGCCCGGTCAGCCTCTCGGAGCAGGCCGCCCTCGCGGGCTCGAATTCAATTCTGCCGGCCTCGCTGACCTCGCTCTCGTTCCGCAGGAAGTCCGAGAAGGTCTCCGCCCGCGAGCTGGAGAACTTCACGCGCCTGCTCTCCAGCCTGCTGGCGGCCGGCGTGCCGTTGAGCCGGGCGCTGGTCATTCTCTACCGGGAAGCCTCGGCTCCCGCCGCCAGCGCCAAGTGGAAGGAGATCCACGACCTCGTCATTGACGGCATGTCCCTGGCCGATGCGATGGCCAAATCGCCCGAGACCTTCCCGCGCGTCTATGTCGCCATGGTCCAGGCCGGCGAGACCGGCGGGTTTCTCGACCTGGTGTTGGCGCAGATCGCCGACTTTCAATCGCGCGAGAAGGAGTTGCGATCGAAGGTCATGACCGCCATGCTCTACCCGACCATCCTGCTGGTGCTGGCGCTGGGCGTGCTGGTTTTCCTGCTCACGTTCTTCATTCCCCGCTTCCAGCTTGTCTTCTCCGGGTTCGGCGCGGCGCTGCCGCTGCCGACTCAGATCGTGATCGGGACCAGCCATATCGTGCGCTCTTATGGCCTCTTCGTCATCATGGGCCTGGCCATCTCCGCATTCCTGGTCCGCAACTGGTTCGCCTCGGAGCAGGGGCGGCGAACCTGGGAAGGATTGATCCTGCGCGCGCCGATTGTCGGGCCGCTCGTGGCCGAGTTCGCCATGGCCCGGTTCTGCCGCATGCTGGGCACCCTCCTGGGGGCTGGCGTGCCGCTGGTGCAGGGGCTCAGTGTTGCCCGCAAATCCATTGGCAATCAGATCCTCGTGGACGCTGTCGCGCGCTCCATCGAGCGCGTGCAGGAGGGCGGCCAGCTCGGCGCCAGCCTGGCGGATTGCAAGGGGCTATTCCCCAGCTCGGTGCTGGAAATGATCTCGGTCGCCGAGGAGAGCGGCAAGCTCGACCATGAGCTGATCCGCATCGCCAACGTGACCGAGGGCGACCTGGATCGGCAGCTGAAAACCGCCGTCGCCTTCGCCGAGCCCCTGATGCTCTTCCTGATCGCGGGCTTTATCGGGACCATCTTCATCAGCATGGTGCTGCCGATCTTTACCCTCCAAGACTATATCAAGTGATCTATATGAAACTGAAACAACTGAACCCTCACCGAATCCAAGCTCAACGCCGGCGCGCGTTCACCCTGGTTGAACTGCTGCTGGTGCTGGTCATCCTGGGCATCCTGGCCGCAATCGTCATCCCCAAGTTCTCGGGGCGCACCGAGCAGGCCAAGGAACAGGCGGCCGTCACCCAGATTTCCACCTTCCGCACCGCCCTCGATGCCTTCGAGGTGGATAATGGCTACTATCCCAAGGGCAAGAACGGGCTCCAGGATTTGATCGTGCAGCCGCGCGATGCCCAGAACTGGCGCGGACCGTATCTCCAGACCGACCGCATCCCCGCGGATCCGTGGGGGGGCGAGTACATTTACGAGTCTCCGGGCCGGCATAATCCCACTTCCTACGACTTGAGCTCCGCGGGGCCTGCCGGCAGCGACAAGGTCATCGCGAATTGGACCACGCAGAAACGCTGAGCATACCTCCCGCCTCCCTTGCGAATGAACCCTTGCCGCCTTCATGAACCGGATTTCGGATCCCGGCCCCCTCGCGGGGATCGGGCTTCATTATTCGCTTCGCGCGGCGGGTTCACGCTCATCGAGCTGATCCTGGTGATGACGATTCTGACCATCGTCGTTTCCATAACCGCCCCGGCCCTGGCCAACTTCTTCCGCGGTCGCACGCTCGACTCCGAGGCTCGACGGCTCCTCGCCCTGGCGCGCCAGGGCCAGAGCCGGGCGGTATCCGAGGGCATTCCGATGGAGCTGTGGGTGGATGCGGCGCAGGGAACCTTTGGCCTGGAAGCCGAGCCCAGCTATGACGAGAGCGACGGAAAAGCAGTGGATCTTGTGCTCGACACCGACATCCATATCGAGGTCGTCAATGGCAACGCCCCCACCGCCACGAGTTCCTCCTCCTCCGGGGCCGCCAATGCGGTGACTGTCAGCAGCCGCCATCCCAATCTGCCGAAGATTCGGTTCCTGCCCGACGGATCAATCGGCGAGGCCAGCCCGCAGGCCCTGAGCCTGACCGGCCGCGACGGCACATCAATCTACCTGGCCCAATCCCGCAACCGGCTGAACTATGAGATTCGCGCCCGAAATAACTAGCCGGGGCGCCAGGTCCAGACGATCCGCGGCCGGCTTCACGCTGGCCGAAGTGATGGCTGCGATGGTCTTCATGGCGATTGTGATTCCCGTGGCCCTGGAGGGTTTGAGCATCGCGACTCGCGCCGGCGAAGTCGCCGCCCGCAAGAGCGATGCCTCCCTGGTCGCCGAGCGCATTCTCAACGAAAGCCTGGTCACCACCAACTGGACCCAGACAGTTCAAAGCGGGACGCTGCGCCAGGGAATCCAGGATTTCCGCTGGACCTTACGCAATGACCCTTGGACTGGAGACCGTGACCAGACGATGATTCGCCTGCTGACGGTCGATGTGGCGTTCGCGGCGCAGGGAAAGGACTATTCCGTGCGCCTGAGCACGCTCGCAAACACTCCTTCCATGACTACCCAGACCAACTCGGCTCCCTGACCTGGCGTCCTGAATCCCGAACAGACCCCAATGACCCAAGCCCGACAATCGAAGCTTCCGCCTACGCCCCCACCGGGCGTCAGCGGGCGTATTCGTGAGTCGTTTCGGGTTTCGGATTTACCACCTCCTTCCTCCCCGCTAGCCAGGCGCAGCGGCTTCACCCTCATGGAAATGCTGCTCGCCCTGGCCGTCTCAGCCATCGTGCTGGCCGGCATCGGCGGGGTCTTCTACAGCGCCATTCGCCTGCGGGAGCGAACCGCGGCGCTGGTGGATGCGGCCGCCCCGCTGCACCAGGCCCTGGCGTTTCTCCGCCGCGACTTGCTGGGCGTGATGCCGCCCGGCGGCGTGCTCGCGGGGGACTTCAGGGTCGGCGCAATCAGCAGCGGCATGGCCCAGGCCTACGGCATCCAATTCTCCACCACCACAGGCATCATCCGGGACGACGTGCCCTGGGGCGACATCCAGGATGTTGCCTACGAGCTGCGGGACCCGGTTGAGCGGAACTATGCCGGGGGCAAGGACTTGATCCGCAGCGTCACCCGCAACCTGCTTCCCACCGCGACGCAGGATGCCGAGGAACAGCGATTGCTCGGCAACATCCAGAGCCTGCAGGTCGCCTGTTTTGATGGCACCGACTGGCGTGACACCTGGGATTCGAGCCTGGGCGATACCAACCTTCCGGTGGCGATCCGGGTCCGCATCCAGCTTGCCACCGACAATGCCGGGGATGCCCGCGATCGTCAGCCCATTGAGATGATCGTCCCGCTCACCACCCAATCCCGCACCAACGCAACGCAAACCACGGGAGGGGGACCATGACGCCGATCGCCAGCTCCCGGGCCGCCCAACGCGCATCCACCCTTGTCATCGTCCTCTGGATCGCTTTCGGCCTGGTGAGCATCACCCTCTATTTTGCGCACTCGATGAGCTTCGAGCTGCGGGCCTCGGACAACCGGGTCTGCGGTCTCGCCGCAGAGCAGGCCATTGACGGCGCGGCGCGTTACGTCAGCAGCCTCCTGGCGAACCTGCCCACCAACGGGATCATGCCGGACCCCACAACCTATGCGTGTGAAGCCGTGCCGGTCGGCGAGTCCCATTTCTGGCTGATTGGTCGTGATACCAACAGCTCCATCGGGCCGGCCCAGGTTTCCTTCGGCCTGGTGGACGAGGCCTCGAAAATCAATTTGAATGCCGCCAACAGCAACATGCTCGTCTGCCTCCCCCGCATGAACCTGGACCTCACCCAGGCCATCCTTGACTGGCGCGACACCAACGGGGGCAGCTTCTCCCAGACCTTCTACGCCATGCTGCACCCGCCCTACCAGTGCAAGTGCTCTCCCTTCGAGACCGTGGACGAACTGCGCCTCCTCTACGGCGCGGACATGGAAACCCTCGTAGGCGAGGATGCCAACCGCAACGGGGTCCTTGACCCCAACGAAAGCGACGAGAACCATGACAGCCAGCTCAACCCCGCCGTCCTCGACTGCGTCACCGTCTATAGCCGCGAGCCAATCACCAACGTTGATGGCACCGTGCTCCTCAACATCCGGACCCTCAGCGCCACCTCCAGCGGACCTCTGCGCTCGCTCATGGAGACCAACCTGAGTGCCGGGCGCCCGGAACAAATCCTGCAGAAGCTCGGCCTGGTAGCCGCTCCCAGTGCCCCGTCCCGCTCGACGCCAGGCCGGGGGGCGACTCCGGCCGCCGCGGCAGCATCGGTCACGGTCACGATCAGGAGCCCCCTGGATTTCTACATCAAGAGCGGAATGACAGTGGACGAGTTCCCTTCGATCGCCAACAAGATCACCGTGACCAATGGCACCTACATCGAAGGGCGCATCAACGTCAACACCGCCGGCCCCGACGTCCTCGCCTGCCTGCCCGGCATCAGTGACACCACCGACCTGGCGCAGACGCTGGTGAGCTATCGCCAGATGAATCCCGACAAGCTAGGTTCCATCGCATGGATCGTCGAGGCGCTGGGCCCGGATAACCCTGCCCTTGCCGCCCTCCGGACCAACGACTGCATCACGACCCTGAGCTACCAGTTCAGCGCGGACGTCGCCGCCCTGGGCCCCCATGGCCGGGGCTATCGCCGCACGCTGTTTGTGTTCGACACCTGCGACGGATCGCCCAGGATTGTTTATCGTCAGGATCGCACCCACCTGGGCTGGGCGCTCGGCAAAGACATTCGCCAGGTCTGGGTGCTCGACAAACAGCCGGGAACCTGAGCGAAGAATCTCCAAATCATGAGCAATCTCCTGAACATCGGCCTGCTGAAACGTCAGCGCCTCACCTCGCTGCTGGGGCTGGCGCTGGACGGCAGCCGGCTCGACGGCGTCGTTCTCCGGCGAAACAACGGATCCTTGCAGGTCCAGCAATCGTTCTCCGTCTCGCTGTCCCTCGACCCGCTGACCGCCGACGCCGAACTCGTCGGGCGCGAGATTCGCAATCATCTCGACGCTGCCGGCGTGCGCGAACGGCACTGCGTGCTGGGCCTCCCGTTGAAGCTGGCGCTCGCGACCCACGCCGAGCTGCCCGACCTGCCGGAAGCCGATGTCGCCAGCTTCCTGCAAATCGAAGCCGAGCGCGGATTCCCTTGTGACGCGGCCACCTTGCTGGTGGCGAGTTCGAGCTGCCGCACACCTTCCGGCAAGCAGCACGCCATGCTGGTGGGCATTCCCAGGAACCATCTCGTTGTCCTCGATAGCGCGCTCCGCGCCGCCAGGCTCAAGCCCGTCAGTTTCTCGCTCGGCATTGTCGCCCTTCAACCCGCGGGGCCTGAGGCGTCCGGCGGGGTTCTCGCGCTTACGATCGGTGAAAGCCACGTTGGGCTGCAGGTCACCAGCGGCGGAGGGGTAGCCGCGCTTCGCACGCTGGAAGGCGCGTTGGAGATGGAGGGCGGGCGCCGGTTGCTCCATGCCGACCTGGTCGCTCGCGAATCGCGCATCACCCTGGGGCAACTGCCCGCCGAACTGCGCGAGAGCGTGCGCCGCATCCGCATCTTTGGCCCGCCTGATCTGAGCCAGCAACTGGCCGACGAGATGGAGCTGAGGCTCGAGCCGATGGGGCTCAAGGTCGAGCTGGTTTCCCGCTATGCGGACAATGAGTTCAGCCTGAGATGCCCTGCGGACGCGGCGGTCTCTCCTGCGCTGAGCCTGGCCGCCGAGCGGTTGGCCGGCCGCGAGGCCCTGTTCGAGTTCCTGCTTCCCAGGGTAACGGCCTGGCAGCAGGTCACGGCACGCTATTCCTCCGGGAAACTCCGCACCGCGGGCGCCGTTGCGGCGGTGGTGTTCCTGTTGGTGGCAGGTTTGTTCCTGATCCAGCAGTGGCAGCTCATGCGCCTGCAGTCGCAGTGGGCCGCGATCGCCCCCAGGGTCAAGGAACTCGAGAAGATCACCCAGGACATCCACCAGTTCCGCCCCTGGTTCGACGATTCCGTCCGGGTTCTGAGCATCCTGCGGCAGTTGACCCAGGCCTTTCCCGAGGACGGAGTCGTCTCCGCCAAGACCGTTGAGATACGCGATTTGAGCGCGGTCACCTGCACGGGAGTCACCCGGGACAACCAGTCGCTCATCAAAACCGTCGAGCGGCTGCGCGCCTCCGGCGGCATCGCCGACCTGCGGGTGAGCACCATTCGCGGCAAATCCCCCATGCAATTCACATTCGACTATCATTGGAGCGAAGGAGGGAAGAGTGAAAACTAAGAACCGCCAGCAGTTGCTCGCCGTCCTGGCCGGGGCCGTCGTGGGCCTGTTTGCTCCTGCGCCGCGAACCGGGCCTTCGCGGCCGATGGGAGCAGATGAGCACCAACACGCTTCCCAACAACCCATCCCTGGCCGAGCAGCAGGTCCTGAAGGCATTCGATCGCTGGTGCCAGGACAGCCGCGTCACCCCGACCTCGATCAGCTCCCAGTGGAAACATGATTCCGAGGATTTCATGACCGTTGAATACCGCGTGGAAGCCTCCGGGAATCTTCCCGCCGTGGCCCGGTTCCTTCACGACATCGAGAAGGATCCGATGGCCCTGAAGCTCCAAAACGTGGAACTCAGTTCGCACGACAACAACGGCCAGCAGCTCACGCTCGGTTTGCAGATCAGCGGCCTGGTTCTCACCCCGCGGGAACAAAAACGATGAATGCGAACCGCTTCCATCCCTCCCTGTGCCCGGCCCGCCGCCGCCCGGTTTGCGGGATAGCCATGGCCGCTGCGCTCCCCCTGCTCCTCGCGTTGAGTTCTCTGGCTTCGGCCCAGTCAACCAACACCCAGGGCCGACCCGACTTCTCTTCGTTCAAGCTCGTTTCGGAGCGGAACATCTTTGACTCCCGCCGCTCGCCCCGCTCCGCTCCGCGCCCAACGCGGACCGAGACGCGCCGGCCCGCCCGGGTTGAGTATGTTACCCTGGTAGGCATCATGGACTACGACGCCCAGGGACCGATCGCCTTTTTTGACGGCAGCAGTTTGCAATACCAGAAGGTTGCCAAACCGGCCGACACGATCGCCGGCTACAAGATCGCAGCCATCGAACCGGCCCAGGTGAGGCTGGCGGTCGGGAGCAATGAGTTTGCGTTGCCGATCGGAATGCAATTGCGCCGCGACAGTGAGGGCAAGTGGCAGGTTGCCCAACCGGCGGATGCCCCGTCAGACAGATCCGACCGATCATCCTTCACGCGCACCGCTCCTCCGCTCCCGCCCCCTGGTGGGTTGCCCCCTGGCGGGCCGCCTCCCGCGGGCACCAACACCGACTTCCAGGCCGATGCCGAGTCTCTCCTGGCCCTGATTGACGGCCAATCTGAAACCGCCGCCACTAACGCCCCCCCGGAAGCGGCTTCCGGCCCCGGGGATGCCGATGCGGTGCTGCAGCGGCTGATGCAACGGCGCGCGCAAGAGGCAAACCAATGAAACGATTCCAAACCTTGAATATCAGTTGGCAATCCATCGCAGCCGCCTGCTGGCTGCCGGCCACCACCCGCAACCGAAGCTAATCCCTATGAAAGACATGCGAACCCTCATCCTCCTGGTAGCCCTCGCTTCCACCAACTCAGTAATGATTGCCCGGCAGCCTGCCGGCGACGCCGCAAAAGGGAGCGCCGCTCCGGCGATGGCAACCAACGCCGTAGCCCCGGCCCGGCCAGAGGCAGCCACCCCCCCGCCGTCCGAACCCGTGAAACAACAACCCCCGGCCCCAGCGGCAACCACGGCTGCCAGCGATGCGGGGCAAATCCCGCAACCGACCGCCCCGGATGCGGCAGCGCCGGACAAAGCTCCGCCCGTCGCCGCCGCCCCGCCAGTAGCCATACCCGGCCCGGCCGCCGAGAATTCTGCGTCGCCAGCCCCGATTCCCGCCTACAGCGGAACCAATGGCCTGCGCCTGAATTTTCGCAACGCGCCGCTGGACCGGGTGCTGAACTACATGAGCGAGGCCGCCGGTTTCATCATCGTGCTGGAAGCCAAGCCCCGCGGCACCGTGGATGTCTGGAGCAATACGCCGGTGACCAAGGAAGAAGCGATCAACCTGCTCAACCAGGCGCTGAAGAAGAACGACTACGCCGCCATTCGCAACGGGAGAACCCTCACCATTGTTTCCCGGGACGAAGCCAAAACCCATGACATTCCTGTCTATGTGGGCGCTGATCCCGCCGCCATTCCCAAAACGGACGAGATCGTCACCCAGATCATCCCCGTCCGCTTCGTGGAAGTCGCCCAGTTGATCAAAGACATTCAGCCCTTGATTTCGACGAGGACCACCATGACGGCCAACGAGTCCGGCAACGAGATTGTCATCACCGACACCCAGGCCAACATCCGGAAGGTCGCCGAAGTCATCAAAGCCATTGATGCGGGCGCGGAGGATATCACCGTCGTCCGGGTCTTCCGCTTGAACTACGCCGACCCGACTGAGCTGTCCGAACTGCTCGTGAACCTGTTCCCCGACGACAGCCGTTCAGGGGGCAGCTCTGCTCCCGTTCAATTCGGCGGTATGCGCAGCTTCTTCCGTGGCGGCGGCCCAGGCGGCGGCGGTGGTGGCGGTGGTGGCGGGTCGAACAATCAGAATTCACGCATCAAGAAACGCGCGCGTGTTGTGGCGGTGCCGGACCCCCGCACATCGTCCCTGGTCGTCACCTGTTCAAGGGACCTGATGGACCAGATCGAAAGCGTGGTGGTGGAGTTGGACTCCAACCCAGCCAGGCACCAGAAGGTTCATGTTTACAAGTTTGATAATGCGGACCCGCAGCAGGCGATGCAGGTGTTGCAGGATATGTTCCAAAAGAGCGGGGCGCAAACCAGCCGCAACAACCAGAACGGCGTCTTGCAGCAGCGGAGCACGCAGCAGAGCAGCGGCCAGAGCACCTCCACTTCCCGGACGGGCGGCGGCTCCAGGGGCGGGGCTTCGGGCATGGGCTCCTTTGGTCAATAGGCAACGCCGCCATCCAGAATCAGTCGCAGCATCTTAAGCAACACGAAAAGTCATAATATGTTTCAGCCACATTTGAATTGGAAAGCGCATCTTGCGGCGGTAATGGTCTTCGGGTTGACCGCCGCCATCCAACTGCACGCGCAGCCCGGGCCAGGCGGTTTTGGCGGTTTCGGCGGCATGGGCGGCGGGCGTTCCCGCTCCAGCACATCCACTTCCACCTATCCCAAGAACGGCGCCGTGGGCGACGCCGTGATTTCACTGGATGTGGAAACGCGCAACCTGGTGGTGATCGCGGACGATGAAACCAGTGCCTACATCTCGCAGGTTGTGTCAAACCTGGACCGGCCCCAGCCGCAGGTGCTTATCAAGGTCTTCTTTCTGGAAGTCCAGCGCGGCAAAGGCATGGATCTCGGGGTGGACGGCTCCTTCAGGGCCACCACCGGATACTCCCCCACAACCTCAATGGTCACCAACTATTCACTGATCAACGGCGGGACGAGCAGCAATTCCATCGTGCCTAGTTTCCTGGGTCCAGTCACATCCTATCTTCCCAGTTCCTTTCTTACCGGCACGAACCTTACCGGGGGAGGACAGCTATCTGGCCTCCAATCGGCAGCCTCGGGACTTTACTCGATCATCGGCCAGGACTACACCGTGACCTTGCGCGCCCTCGCGACCGCCGAGAATGCCAAGATCCTTTCCCGCCCCTCGGTTATCGCCCGCAACAACCAGCCGGCCACCATCATGGTGGGGAAGGAGGTCCCCCTGATCACCAGCGTTCGCTATGACACTTTCGGCAATGTGATCAACGGCGTCACCTATACCCAGGTTGGCATCATTCTCCGCGTAACCCCGTTCATCACCTCGGATGGACTGGTGCAAATGATCCTGTCGCCGGAGACTTCGGCGGTCTCCAAGACCGACGGACAGGCCATCTCCAGCGGGCCCTCGGGCCAGAATCCCATCATGGCCCCGGCCATTGACAAGCGGTCCGCCGACACCGTGGTTGTGACGCCGACCGGCCAAACCGTCATCATCGGTGGCATGATCTCGGATTCCAAAGCGGAAGTGGAGAGCAAGATTCCCTTCCTTGGGGACATCCCCTTGCTGGGGAACCTTTTCAAGCGCAAGATCACGCTGGAGGGCAAGAGTGAGCTGATTATATTCCTGACTCCCCATGTAATCCCGGCTCCGTCGCAGTTCGCCTCGCTGAGCATGAGTGAGAGGGCAAAGTCGGCCGCTGTCAAGGCCATGAGCGAGAATGAGCTTGAGAGATACCTCGACACGCTCCCGAACAAGGACTCCAAGAAGAAGCCGTCCAAGACCAAGGCTGCTCCGCCTGCCGGGTCAAATTAAGCTGCATGGAAATGACCCGCCGCAGTTGGTTGGTTTACGGGCTCCTTGCCGCCGTCTGGGTCTTGGTCCTGGGCTGGCAGGTCGAGGAGCACGTGCGCGTGAGGGATGCCGCCAAGACCGACCTGCGGAACCGCTCCAAGGACATCGCCAACACCCTAAGCGCCTTCATTCGCGGCCTGCGCTTCCGCGAGGGGACGGTGCTGCAGAATCGGGTTGAATCTGTTCTCAACGAACTCGTCAACGGGCGCACCAACGAGCTGGTGAAATCCAGCGAGGTGATTTCGATCGCCCTGCTTAACGCCGCCGGCGACCAGGTAGTCTCGGCCGGCAAACCCATTGACTTGGAGCACAAGGAAATCCTGCAGGAAGGGGAGCGCTGGGGGCGCCAGAGTGTCACCCTGGTCAATCCGGTGGACCTGGGCGCCAGCCTCGCTGCCGAGGGCGTCACCAACCCGACCGTCGTCCTGCCCGCGCCTCCGCCGCGGGATCCCTCAAACACAAACCGCGACGCCGGTCGGGGCTTCTCCCGCCGCGAGCCCAAGCCGGAGGATGGAGGCCCTACGAACGTCCTCAGCAGTGCTGGAACCAATGCCAGCCGCGCCAGCTTCGGGACTACAAACTCCTGGGGCCGCGGCGGCCGAACGCGGCGCCCCTTCTGGCTGCGGGGAATGGACGAAAAGGAATATCAAAACCTGATGGAAAAGCGGGCGGTGCACGGCCTGGTTCTCGCCATGTCCACCGAACCCTTTGAGGCCGCCTGCACGCGGGATCTCTGGCTCCGCACCATCATCGGCCTGCTGGCAACCATTTCCGTGCTCGGTTCCGGGCTGACATGGCGCAACTTCTCCAAGACCTCGGATCTTCAGATTCGCCTCGTCCGCGCCAGCGAGATGAACACTCACCTGAAGGAGATGAACCTCGCGGCCGCCGGCCTGGCGCACGAAACCCGCAACCCCCTCAACATCATCCGCGGCCTGGCCCAAATGATCTCCAAACAGTCGGGCGCCGCGCCTGAGATCCAGCGGAAGTCCCGTGAGATTATTGACGAGGCGGACAAGGTCGCGGCGCAGTTGAACGAATTCATCAACTACTCCCGGCCGCGCGAGGTCCGACGCTCCGTGCTCGCTCTCGGCTCGGTGGTCGCGGAAGTGGTCCGCGCCTTGAACTACGATCTCGACGAGAAGAAAATCCGGCTCCAGGTCAAGGGTGAGCAGCTCAGCATCGAAGCCGATGAGCAATTGCTCCGGCAGGCGCTCTTCAACCTGATCCTCAACGCCATCCAGGCCGTTGACAGCAACGGCGAGATTCTCGTTGTGGCCGAAAAACGCAACGCTTCTGAAGCCGTCCTTGAGGTCCGAGACAACGGCCCGGGCGTCCCCGCGGACCGCCGCAGCGAGATCTTCAAGCCCTACTTCACAACCCAGAAAACCGGCACC
>JAPLUA010000374.1 GCA_026397855.1 Verrucomicrobiota bacterium
ACAAACATGTAGTCAATGCCAATGACTGAGTAGTATACGGCGAGTATAGGGAGGGACTACAGAGCGGACGGCCCGCGGGCTGCGCCCGGCCATTGTCAACTCAAGGGGCTGACCTATTCAGCCGCCAGCAAAGCCTGAACACACCTCTCAGGGCAGCGGCATGTTCATCACGCCGAAGGCCCTGAGGTAATCCCCCAGCGCGTCGGCATGACATTGGGCGACGCTCATCAGCTTGCCGTCAGCGCCCGGGAACACGCAGCCCCAACTGCTGTTCGCCATGCACCACCGGCCGTCGGCGTAAAACTCGGCGATGACATGGCCATCGTTGTCCGAGCAAAACAGGAAGACCAGGCGGGCCGGGATGCCGGCTATTTGGCACAGGCGAACGAACACGCGGGCCTGCTCGTTGCACCATCCGAGGCATGATTTCAGAAGCTCATTGAGTGCTGCCGCCTAAAAGGCTGGTTTGCAAGGCCGGGCGCCCCAGACAGTCATGGGTTCGGTGGGCAGCCGGCACAACTCCAGCTTGAGGGTGATTTGCCCATGCCGGTTGCGAATGTGCAGGCTCTTGAGCACGGGTTTGGCATTCACCACCTTGGGCTGGGGCGGCAGCCGGGTCAGATCCTCCCCGCGTCGGAGGCGGCGCAGGTTGACGCTCTTGAAGAAGATGATCCCTTCCGTGCGCCGTCTCTTGCCGGCAACGCGCCAGGTCAGCAGCTCCATGTCGCTGAGCTGCTCCCAGGCCTGCATGACCTGCGCCATCGCGGCGCTCCCCTGCCGCTGCTCGGCGCTGCGGGGCCGGCGTCCGCCGCCAGCCGCGCCCGGGTTACTGCTCATGGCCTCCCCTCCAGTCGGCCGGGCGGCCACCCCGCGACTGCTGCATGTGGTCAGGCATCTTCATAGGATTCCAATCTCGCGAACTCTTTTCATCCTGCCACTCTCCCCCTGGCCTGTCCAGAGCGTGCGCGCTTGAGCGGACTTGCGACCCGGCTTGCGCGGGCGCATAGTGCCGCCGTGGCGGGCCAATTACCGATCTACGAAATCGAGCCGGCCCTGGTGAGCGCACTGCAGGAATCCGGGCGATTGATCGTCTCCGCGCCGACGGGTTCCGGCAAGTCCACCCAGGTGCCGCAGATGCTGCTGGACCGCGGCCTTTTGGGGACGGGCCAGGTGGTCATCCTGCAGCCGCGCCGGCTGGCCACGCGCCTGCTGGCGACGCGCGTGGCGCGGGAACGCAACGGCGAGCCCGGTGGCGAGGTGGGCTACCAGATCCGCTTCGAGAACGTCACCAGCGCCAGGACGCGCATCCGGTTCGTCACCGAGGGCGTGCTACTGCGCCAGATGGTGCAGGACCCGGGTCTGCGCGGGGTGTCGGCGCTCATCTTCGACGAGTTTCACGAGCGGCATCTCTATGGCGACATCACGCTGGGCCGCGCGCTCGACCTGCAGGAGGGCGCCCGGCCCGACCTGAAGGTGCTGGTGATGTCGGCGACGCTTGAAGTCGCCCAACTGGAGGACTACCTCAAACCGTGCCGCGTGATCGAGTCCCGCGGACGCACCTTTCCCGTCGAGATCGAGTTTGCGGCCCGGCCGGCCTACCTGGACCGGCGGCCGGTCTGGGAGCAGGCGGCGGAGGCGTTCCGCGAGTTCGTGCGCTCGGGCGGCGCGGGGGATGTGCTGGTGTTCATGCCGGGCGGCTTTGAGATCGCCCAGACGATCGAGGCCATCCGCGGCTGCGAGGAGTCGCGCGGATTCGTCCTGCTCCCGCTGCACGGCGAACTGCCCCCGCGCGAGCAGGACGCGGCAGTGGCGCGCTACGACAAACGCAAGGTGGTCGTGGCCACCAACGTCGCCGAGACCTCGCTCACCATTGACGGCATCCGCTGCGTCATTGACAGCGGCCAGGCGCGCATCCCGCGCTACGATCCTTACCGGGGCATCAACACGCTGTTGATCGAGAAGATCAGCCGCGCCGCCGCCGACCAGCGCGCGGGCCGGGCTGGCCGGACGGCGCCGGGAATCTGCCTGCGGCTCTGGTCGCAAGAGGAGCATGGGCACCGTCCGCCGCAGGAGTTGCCCGAGGTCAAGCGGCTCGACCTTTCCGAGGTGGTCCTGGCGCTGAAAGCCGCCGGGGTTGACGACCTGCGGAGGTTCCGCTGGCTCGAACCGCCCGAAGCCCAGGCCCTGGCGCACGCGGAGGAATTGCTCGCCGACCTGGGGGCGTTGAAGGTGCCCCAGCCTGGCCCTGGTGCGGCCCTGCGTATTACGGCCATTGGCCGCAAGATGCTGGCCTTTCCGCTGCACCCGCGCTACGCGCGGATGCTGCTCGCGGCCCAGGACTACGGCTGCGTCCATGAGGCATGCCTGATCGCCGCGCTCACGCAGGGGCGCGACCTGCTCCTGCGCAACGTGGATGCCGAAACGGCCCGCCGGCGCGAGGAGTTGCCGGGCGAGAAGCCGGTTAGCGATTTCCGGCTGCTGATGCGCGCCTGGGATTATGCGGCCCTGAATGACTTCCGCCTGGAGGCCTGCCGCCAGGTGGGCCTGCACGCCGTCACCGCGCGGCAGGTCGGCCCGCTGCTGCAGCAGTTCCTCGATACGGCGCGGCGCGAGGGCCTGGACACGACGAAGCGCGAGGTCGCGGAGGAGTCGTCGCGCAAGTGCATACTCATCGGGTTCAGCGACCGGGTGGCCCGCCGGCTCGACTCCGGCACGCTGCGCTGCGAACTGGTGCATGGGCGGCGCGGCACGCTGGCCCGCGAAAGCATCGTCCAGCAAAGCCCGCTGCTGGTTGCGGCAGAGGTCCATGAAGTGGAAGGTAAGGACAAGGGCGTCAGCACCGTGCTGAGCCTGGCCACGGCCATCGAGGAGGACTGGCTGCGCGAGCTGTTCCCCGAAGACCTCACCGCCGTTCCGCGCGTGTTCTACGATGCCAATACCAAACGAGTCTATGCCGAGGAGCAGGTCCGGTTTCGCAGCCTGGCCATCTCCACGCGCCGGGTCGAGCCGCCCCCGGCTGACGCGGCGGCGCGCCTGCTGACAGACGAGGTGCTGGCCGGCCGGCTGGCGCTCAGCGAGTGGGACGACGGGGTCGAGCAATGGATTCTGCGCCTGAACCTGCTCAGCCAATGGTGCCCCGAACTCGCCTTGCCCCCCATCACCGACGACGACCGGCGCCACCTGGTCGAGCAAGTCTGCCACGGCGCGTTCAGCAGCAAGGAGATCCGGGACCGGCCGGTGAAACCGACCGTGACGAGCTGGCTCAGCGGTGCGCAGCAGGCCCTGCTCGAGCGCCACGCCCCCGAGCGCCTTTCCCTGGCCAACGGCCGCACGCCAAAGGTCGCCTACGAGCGCACCGGCCCGCCGCACATCGCCCTGCGCATCCAGGAACTATACGACGTCAACGCAACACCGCGCATCGCGATGGGCCGCGTACCGGTGCTGGTGCATATCCTGGCTCCCAACATGCGCCCGGTGCAGATCACACAGGACCTGGCCGGCTTCTGGCGGGAGCATTATCCGCGCGTGAAGCAGGAATTGCAGCGCCGGTATCCGAAACACAAGTGGCGGTGAAATGGCGGAGCGGAAGCCTGCCGCCTGGCCAGATTGAATTGCAGCGAACTCTGGACCGGGCGCTTGCGAAGGGGAAAGACGGGAAGGCTTACTGAGGCTTCAGCAAGGTGATGCGATCGGAAAGGCGGTCAAAATCGGAATCCAGCACGAGTAACTTGTCGCCGCGTGCCAATACGGTGGCGGCGATTCCCGCATCGAAGAACTTCATCGTCTGGCCTTTAGCTCTCAAGTCGGCAATCAGAGCCGCAAGTTGCGCGGCGTCCGCTTCGGTGAAGGTGGAAACCAGTGCTCGAAGACGATTCACGTATAGCTGGGAGGCTCTGTGTCGGAGGTCTGCCCGGACAGGCGGGTGGGTACCGACCAGGAACTCGGTGGCCGCTAAAGCCGGAATATAATAAGGGCCGAGCTCCGACTCGGGCAGCAGTTTATCGAAGTCGCCTTGCTTCTCGGCGGCAATCAGGACACTGGTGTCAATCCCGACCGGCATAGCCAAAGACTTCAGATGCGGCGTCCATTGCCTGCTTCAACTCGCGGCTGTCCGCTTCACTAAATCCGCGGCCCCGCAGCAACCGGAGTAACTCATCCCGGCTGGCGCCAGCCTGGCGCCGAATTTGAGCGACCGTCTTGCCGTGCCGCTGAATCTCAACCGTTTCACCGCTCCGGGCCACACGATCCAAGACGGCTTTGCTATCATTGGCCAACTCTGTAGCGCTTACAATCACAGAACAAGGATACCTGTTTTCGCTATTCTGACAAGTCGTTCGCCTGCCATTCTCATTCACCATCCCAGCACCCAACTCCCGGTGCAGATCACGCAGGATCTGGCCGGCTTCTGGCGGGAGCAATACCCGCGCGTGAAGCAGGAATTGCAGCGCCGGTACCCGAAACACAAGTGGCGGTGAAATGGGTCAACCCGAAGGAAGGCCCTGCTCAGCCTTGGGGAGGCTCGGCTTGGGTCTCCTTCTTCCGGGCGGCCGTGTAGCCGCGCCAGAGTGAATAGACCGGCCCGATCCACTTGGCTGCCGAGGCTAGGCGGCTGAAGAGGGATTCCGGGCGGCGGAGGCTGCGGACGGCCAGGAACCCGGCCAGCGGCGCGAGGATCACGAGGAAAGGGGCAAACCGGCGGGGAGCTTGCGCGGCGCCGGTCATCCAGGCCACGGCGGAACGGACCTGCTCAACTTCCGCGCGCAGCGCGTAGCGATTCAGGCCGCTCTCCAGGACCAGCGCCTGTTTTTGCAGGCGGAGTTTCTCTACCTCTTGTCTTCCAAACACGCTTTGTCCTTCTTGAGTTCAGCCAGGGTTGCAGCGAACGGCGCCCACCCCCTCAGGCGGCTGCGCAGCCGCCAATAACAGCCGGCGGTGGCCACCAGGTAAAACAGGCACAACGCGATCACCATGCCGAAGTGATGGTTGATGATGCAGACGACCACAATGGTCATCGTGAGCACCATGAGGGTCATCAGCAGCAGGATGAGGACAATGCCCGCCAGGAGCAGCACCTCGAAAAGGCGCAACCGCTCCTCCTGCCACTCCACCAGCAGCAACTCCAGCCGGTTCTCCGCAATCGCGGCAACGGTCTTCAGCAGCCGCTTCAGCGATGCGAAGAGGCCCGGCTTCTTGTCCTCCGGCAATTCCATGGGCGCTTACCTGCGGCTAACCAGCACGCCGATGAGCAGGCCGAGGCCGAACGCAACGCCGATGGATTCGTAGGGATGCTTGCGGATGCACAGGTCCGTGGCTTTGGCCGCGGCGACCGTCTTCTCCTCGAGGCAGTGACAGGTGCCTTTGGCCGATTCCAGCGCAGCCTCCAGGCGGTGGCGCACTTCGGTCACCTTCTCCCCGGCCTGGCCGGCGGTGGCTTTCAGGAGTTCCTCCGCGTCGTGGACTACCGCCTTGAGATCCTTGGCAAGTTGTTCATTAGCTTCTGCTGTCGTCATGTTATTCCTTTCGCGTTAAGTTTATCAACATCCTCAATCTAGCCCCGCCATCCCCCGGTCCGCAACCATCAAAATCTCAGTTCCCTGTTCTGCCGGGGCTGCATCAAGCTCGATTCAGACTATGCCGGAGCGCGGATTTGCGGTTCATGGGCATTTTAAGATTAGATCAAACGGTCTGAGTGATAAGACGGATACCTCTCCAGCGCCTGAATTGATTCTCCTCCACCCAATCTTGCGAGGCTGCCTCCCGCTTGGGCCGTCCTTTGGCCCACGGTTGTTTGAAGGCGTTGGAGAGGCTCCGAAAGATCCCCAGGACCCAGGCGGCGTTGGGATGACGCGCCCGGCTCTCGTCTTCGCGGTGAGTTACGTCCAGCGGGTAATGACACCTTCCGGCACGCCGACTTTCTCCGAAAGTTCTAACTCAAAGCGTCCAGACGCCCCGGGGCCGCTGTAAGCAAGTCAGATGAAAAAACCCTGCCCCCTCGCCAAACCGTGAGCGGAAACTCGACAATGCGCCGCGGCTTTGGTAACCACGTAAGCGTGCGTTCCGAACTATTCCAACAGGCAAGCCGCATTGTAGTAAAGCTGGGCACCGGGGTTCTCACCGACAGCCGCAAGCAGCCGGATCTTGCACAGATGGAGCAGTTGGTGGAGCAGATCGTTGCCCAGCGGAAAGCGGGGAAAGAAGTTGTGCTGGTGTCATCCGGGGCTGTCGGGGCGGGGATGGGGGCGCTGGGCTACAAAAAGCGCCCGGGCGACCTGGCCGAACTGCAAGCCTGCGCGGCAGTGGGGCAATCGCGGCTCATGGCGATTTACGAAAAGCTGTTCGGCGCGCACGGCCTTGCTGTTGCGCAAATCCTGCTCACGCACGACGACCTGGAACATCACGAGCGCCACCTTAACGCCCGCAACACGCTGGTGACTCTCCTCAGCCGCGGCGTCGTGCCTATCATCAACGAGAACGATGCGGTCTCCTTTACCGAATTGAAGTTCGGGGACAACGACAAGCTTTCAGCGCTGGTAGCATCGCTGCTGCCGGCAGATTTGCTGGTAATCCTCACGACCGTTGACGGCGTGCTGGAGAATTTCGGCAAGGCCAATTCCCGGAGGATCCCCACTATCGAGCGCATTGACAAGGCCGTGGAAGGGATGGCTGGCGGGACCGACAGCGTCACCGCGGTCGGCGGAATGGCCTCGAAGATCGAGGCGGCGAAGATCGTCGTCCGCTCGGGCATCCCGCTGGTGATTGCCTCCGGCAGGAAGAAACAGGCCCTTGCGCGCGTGGTGAGCGGGGAGGATGAGGGCACACTGTTCGTGCCACAGCCGACCCGTCTGCAAGGCCGCAAGCGGTGGATTGCATTCTTCCATCATCCCAAGGGCACGCTGTTCGTGGATGCGGGCGCCAGGAAAGCGCTGCGCGAAGGGGGCAAGAGCCTGCTGCCGCCCGGCATTGCGCGGTGCGACGGGAGCTTCGACGCCGGAGAGGTGGTTCGAATATGCGACCTGGACGGGACGGAGTTTGCGCGGGGCATCGCCGGGTTCGCCGCCAGTGAAATCAAGGGCCGGAAGCTGCAGCGGGTGGAGGTGGTGGACCGGGATAACCTGGTAACTCTATGAGCAGGGCGCAGGAGATGAAGCGGCCGGGCGCAATTGAGGATCTGCTCGGGATCATGGCACGCCTGCGCGGGCCCAAGGGGTGCCCCTGGGATCGGGAGCAGGACCACCAGTCGCTCCGCTGGCACGCGGTGGAAGAGGTCTATGAGCTGATGGATGCCATCGAGGCGGAAGACGACCACGAGCTGGAGGAAGAGTTGGGCGATCTGCTGCTCCAGGTCGTATTCCACTGCCAACTGGCGAAGGAGCGCGGCGCTTTTGATTTCGAGAAGGTTGCCCGGCGCATCGCCGACAAGCTGGTGCGGCGGCATCCCCATGTCTTTGGCGAAATAAAGGTCAAGGACGTGGACCAGGTGTGGGCCAACTGGGAGAAGATCAAGCGCGCCGAGAAGCACGGGACCCGGCACGCGCGGCCTTCCGCCCTGGACGGCATCCCGAAGCATCTGCCGGCGCTGCTACACGCCGAGAAGCTGGTGAAGAAGGCGCGCCGCGCCGGGCTGCCAGCCACGACGCCGGGGCGCAGCAGGCGGACTCGCGCCCAGCTGGCCGCGAAGCTGTTCGAAATCGCCCGGCAGGCGCAGGGCCGTGGCTGGTCGGCCGAAGAACTGTTGCGCGCCGAAACCCGCAAGCGCGAGCGCGCGTGGCGAAAAGCCGAGGCCGGCCGCGCCTCGTAGCGGCGGCTGCCCGGCCTCGTTGCTGGCGCAGCAACTCGCGAAAGCGCCCGCGGCACGCGGAAGACGAAATACCAGCTCGACTCGCCGGGCGCTCCATGCTTACTTTGGTCGCCAATATATGACCGATCCGCGATACAAGAAACTGGCGAAGCTCCTGGTGGAATACTCAATACGGCTGGTCAAAAGGGACCGGGCGCTTCTGGACATGATTGACGTGCCCGACGATTTTTCCATTGAGCTCATGCGGGCCGTCCGGGCTGCGGGCGCCACGCCGGTCATCGAGGTCCGACACACGCGCATCAACCGTGAGATGCTCCGCGAGACAGACTGCGAAAACGCCGGGCTGATGCGCGACCTGGAGCTGTTCCGGCTCCGGAAGGTCCAGGCCTACATCGCG
>JAPLUA010000651.1 GCA_026397855.1 Verrucomicrobiota bacterium
CCATCCTGGGGTTGCGCTCCCTCTACTTTCTCCTGGCCGGCGCCATCGGCTATTTCCGATACCTGAAATACGGGCTGCCCCTTGTGCTCGTGTTCATGGGGCTCCAGATGTTGCTGGACCCGCACGACCTTCCGCCGCGATGGTTCCAGATCGAGATTCCAACCCCGGTCTCCCTGCTCGTGGTCGCCAGCATTCTCCTGGTTTCCATCGCGCTTTCCCTCATGGCCGGCTGGCGCGAGAAAAGGCGCCCCCGGCCGCCACGGAAGTCCGGCTGAGGTCGTCATGAAGTTTCGATGGACCCTGGCCCCACCCCAAACCGCCCTGGCTGAGCGCCTGGCAGCGGATTTGAAACTCCCGCCGTTGCTGGCCCAATGCCTTCTGAACCGGGGATTGAGCGATCCAGCCCCCATCACAGGCTTCCTCCAGCCGCGGCTCAAGGACCTGGCCGACCCTTTTCTCCTGCCCAACATGGCCGCCGCCGTCGAGCGCCTCTTCCAGGCCCGCCAACGCAATGAGCCGCTGGTGATTTTCGGCGACTACGACGTGGACGGCGTGACATCAACCGCCCTGCTGCTGGAGTTCCTGCGCGCGCTCGGGTGGACGGCGCATTGCTACCTGCCGCACCGCATGGACGAAGGCTATGGCCTGAGCCAGGACGGCGTCGAGAATTGCCTCAAGAAATTCCCGGTCCCCCTGCTGCTCGCGGTGGACTGCGGTTCGACCACGGTGGGCTCGATTGCCTGGCTCCGCGAGCGCGGCGTGGATGTGATCGTGCTCGATCATCACCAGGTCTCCGCTCCCCCTCCTGCCGCCACCGCCCTGGTCAACCCCCAACTGGGAGCCGGATCCCCCGCCTCTCCTTTTATCGAACTCTGTTCCGTGGGCCTTGCCTTCAAGCTGGCCCACGCCTTGCTGAAGCGCGGCCGCGAAATCGGGCTGCCGGGAGCCGCCGATTTTGACCTGCGGCCCCTGCTCGATCTGGTAGCGCTCGGCACCATTGCGGACATCGTGCCCCTGACAGGAGAGAACCGACCCCTGGTGGCCATAGGCCTGCAGCGCCTGGCTGCCACCCGGCGGCCGGGGCTGGTCGCCCTCAAAAGGGTCGCCCAGTGTCCCGCCCTTCCCGGCACCTACGAGGTCGGCTATCAGCTTGCGCCCCGTCTCAACGCCGCGGGCCGGCTCGAAACCGCCGAGGAGGCGCTGCGGCTGCTTATGGCGCCCGATCTCGCGGACGCCATGCCCATCGCCCAGGCCCTGGACACGCACAACCGCGAGCGCCAGAACATCGAGCGCGACATGGCTGACAAGGTGATTGGCCCGCTGCGCGCCAGGTTCAACCCGGCGACAGACTGCGCCATCGTGGAAGCCGACGCGTCGTGGCATATCGGTGTCGTCGGCATCGTCGCCTCGCGCGTGTTGCAGCAGTTCTACCGCCCCACCATCATCCTCGGCGGCGATGGAGGGGACCTCCGGGGATCGGGCCGAAGCATTGCCGGGTTTGACCTTGCGGCGGCCTTGCGCCAGTGCGGGGACCTCCTGCTGCGCCATGGCGGCCACGCGATGGCGGCCGGAGTGACCCTCTCTCCCGCGAACGTGGACGCCTTCCGGACACGGCTCAACGACCTGGCCCGCCGCGCCCTCACGCCGGAGCAATTCCAGGCGCCCCTGCGCCTCGACGCCGAGGTTCGGCTGCCCGAGGTGACCCTCGAATGTCTGGCCATCCTCGACCAACTGAAGCCGACCGGCCCGTCAAATCCCGCCGTTCAGCTCATTGTCCGCAACGTAGGCATGCAGCGTCCACCCCAGCGGATGGGGACGCAAAAGCAGCACCTCAAGCTTTGGATCACCGATGGAGCCGCCACGCATGAGGCCGTGTGGTGGAGCGCCGCCGACCCGCCAATGCCGGCAGACCGCTTCGACCTCGCCTTCGCTCCCCAGGTCAACGACTACAATGGCCGCCGCATCGTGCAGTTGAAGGTGCTGGACTGGCGGCCAGCTAGAGATCCGCGCCTTGGCTGCCCCTGAATTGGGATAGGGATACCAGGAGAGCAGCGTTCAGCCCAAGAACAGCAGTTCACCGGAGATAACGAAGGAAACGTTCGCGCGCAGGGGCGCTTGGCCGGAACGCGAGATCCTGGGCTGGAAGGGGCGCGGGTTCCGCA
>JAPLUA010000575.1 GCA_026397855.1 Verrucomicrobiota bacterium
ATATACTCGCTTATTCACGGCCCGCAAGTGGGCCAGGAACAAATCCGGCAGTTTTGGGAGGGGCGCAACTCATGTTATCGGAGCGCGGACATTCTTGTCCGCCTGGGGCTTGCCAACGCGGCCGAGGCGGACAAGAATGTCCGCGCTCCTTTCGCATTCTTACACGTCCTCGGAAACGGTGAGTTGCGCCCTTTTGGGAGACGGATGGCGGTTCGCGATTGAACTCGCGGCCCGGATCAGTTACTCTGCCTCCGCGATCCGAAAAGAAGATCCCCCTGCCGCCAGCGCGGCGGGGCACAGCAAAACCTGTGGATTGAACTATGACACTGACTGAAAAGATACTCGCACGGGCGGCCGGCAAGGCCTCCGTGCAGGCCGGCGATAATGTATGGGTCCAGGCCGACGTCCTGATGACCCACGACGTCTGCGGCCCGGGAACCATCGGCGTGTTCAAGCGCGAATTCGGGGACAAAGCGAAGGTTTGGGACCGCAACCGGATCGTCATCATCCCCGACCACTACATCTTCACCGCCGACTCCAAGTCGAACCGGAACGTGGATATCCTGCGGGACTTCGTGAGGGAACAGGGGATCACGTATTTCTACGATGTGATAGACGACCCGAACGGGCACTGGGTCTTTGATGCGGCCAAAGGCGCCCTCAAGCGCCAGCACGGATCGCATTACGCGGGCGTATGCCATGCGGCCCTGGCACAAAAGGGCCACACCCGACCGGGCGAGGTGCTCTTCGGGACCGACTCCCACACCTGCATGGCCGGCGCTTTCAACGAGTTCGCCACGGGCATCGGGAACACGGATGCGGGCTTTGTCATGGGCACCGGCAAGCTGCTCATCAAGGTGCCGGAAACCATGCATTTCCAGCTCGAAGGCAAGTTGCAGCCGGGAGTCATGGCCAAGGACATCATCCTGCATTGCATCGGCGAGGTCGGCTTCGACGGCGCGACCTACCGCGCATTGCAGTTCGACGGGGCGGGTGCCACCAGCCTGAGCATGGACGACCGCATGACCATTGCCAACATGGCGATCGAAGCCGGCGGTAAGAACGGCATTTTCGAGTTCGACGCGCAGACGCAGGCCTTCGTGGATTACCGATGCAAGCTCAATGGCACAAAAGCGACCTACGACCCCGCTGCGCGCGACAAGAATGAGAAGTTCGTCTATGAGCATGTGCTCGACCTCTCGAAGCTCGAACCAACGGTCGCCTGCCACCCGGACCCCGGCCAGCGCAAGCTCGCCAGGGAGCTGGGACACATCAAGCTCGATCGGGCCTACATCGGGTCATGCACCGGCGGCAAGACCAGCGACTTCCTTGAGTTCGCGCGCATCCTGCGGGGCAAACGCGTGGTGATTGACACCTTCGGCGTGCCCGCGACACCGGAGATTGTCCATGACTTGCAGACAGCGCGATGGGACAACCAGACAGTTTGGGAAATCCTGGTCGCCGCAGGGGTGCAGATGACCGAAAATGCCGGCTGCGCCGCGTGCCTGGGCGGTCCGGTGGACACGTTTGGCCGGATGAACGCGCCGCTCAAGTGCATCAGCGCGACGAACCGGAACTTCCCCGGCCGCATGGGCCACAAGGAATCCCAGGTATTCCTGGCATCCCCGGCAACGGTCGCGGCCAGCGCGCTGGCCGGCAAGATCACCGATCCGCGAGAATATCTGCCCGCCTAAGCCTCAGTCAAAGGCATGGCTGGCACAGCAGAGGACGTTGCGGACCTTGTGCCGCACCAGTTCCTTGACCCTGTTGCGCGCCGGGCCCATGTACTTCCGGGGATCAAACTCCTTCGGATTATCCGCAAATGCCTTCCGGATGCCGGCCGTCATGGCGAGCCGCAGGTCCGTGTCAATGTTGACCTTGGTGCAGCCGATCCGCCGGGCGACTTCAATGTCCGCCTCCGGCACGCCCGCAGTATCGGTGCCCAGCTTTCCGCCGTACTTGTTGATCTCCTCAACCAGGTCCTTCGGGACGCTTGAAGCGCCGTGGAGCACGAGGGGATAATCGCCTAGCCCGCCATCCATGAGCGCCTTCTTGATGGCCTTGAGGCGTTCGAGGTCGAGGTGCTGCTCGCCCTTGAACTTGTAGGCCCCGTGCGAGTTGCCGATGGCGACCGCCAGCGAATCCACGCCGGAGCGCTTCACAAAATCAACAGCCTGCTCAGGGTTGGTGTAGTGCCCTTCCTTGGAATAGCTGCCCCCCTCCTCGCCGTCATCGAACTGCGCCCCGACCAGGTGCCCAAGCTCCGCCTCGACAACGCAATTGCGGGCGTGCGCATACTCGGCTACCTTGCGGGAGATCTCGATATTCTTGTCGAACGGCTCGTGGCTGGCGTCAATCATGACGCTGGTAAACCCTTCATCAATGCAGTCCTTGCACAGCTCAAACGTGTCCCCGTGATCGAGATGGACGGCGATGGGGATATTGGAGAGGCTCACAGCCGCCTCGATCAGCTTCTTGAGGTAAACCGGGTTGGCGTATTGTCGCGCGCCCTTGGAGATCTGGAGCATGACGGGGGCTTTCTCCTCCTCGCAGGCCTCCACGATGGCCTGAAGCAGCTCCATATTGTTAACGTTGAACGCCCCGAGCGCATATTTGCCCTTCAGGGCCTTCGCGAATAGATCTTTAGTATGTGTCAGTGGCATATATTTGGCATTCCTGTTGATTGAATCATCTCTGAATGGCCACGACGGCTGTGACCGGTAGGCATCGTAGGTGGCGCCGGAAGCAAAGGAAACAAAAAAGAGGCCGGGCGGCAGAGCTAAGCCGGCGAGGACGCCGGCGCTCCAACACATTTGTTACCGGCCCTGGCGGCAGGGCCGGAAAAAGGGCCCACCCCCCGGCTTCAATCGCCTGTAGCGCCCTCCAGAAGGCCGCACGGGGCCGGCTTAGTGGCCGTTGACGATTTCCGGCAGCTTGAAGATGGGCAGGAACATGCAGATCACCATGCCGCCCACAACCACACCGAGGAAAACGATCAGGATAGGCTCGATCAGCGCTGTGAGCCCTGAAAGGGTTGTCTCGATTTCCTCGTCGAGGAAGTCTGCAATCCGTTCCAGCATGCTGTCAATCTTGCCGGTCTGTTCCCCGGCGGTGACCATGCGGATGATCATGGTGGGAAAGACCGGGTGGCGCCCCAGGGCGGTGGCAATACCCTCGCCCCGCTCGATATCCAGCGCCGCCACCTTGATAGCCTTCTCCATCACCATGTTCCCCACGGTCTGGGAAACGATCTGCAGGACCTCCAGAATAGGAACGCCGCTCCGGATCAGCGAGGCCAGGGTGCGGGTGAAGCGCGCGAGGCAAATCTTGTGGGCGATCGGCCCGAAAATCGGAATCCGGATCCGGCGCGAGTCCCAGAAAAGCCGTCCGGCGGGGGTCTGAACGAAGTAATACCACCCGTAGCCGGCGGCCCCGCCCAGCAGGATGAACAGCAGGAGGTAGTGTTTGACCAAATCGCTGATCTTGATCAGGTAAAGCGTCGGCGTCGGGAGGGTGGCGTTGAAACTCGCAAAGATCTGGCCGAACACCGGCACAACCTTCACCAGGAGGAAAATGGTGATCAGTATCGCCACCACGGTCACCACGGTCGGATACATCATCGCCGATTTCACCTTCTTCCGCAGCCGGGCGGTGTTTTCCAGGTAAACCGCCAGCCGGGAAAGGATTTCCGCCAGCAAACCGCCCCGCTCACCCGCACCCACCATGCAGACATACAACCGGTTGAATACTTTCGGATGCTTCTGCAGGGCTTCGGAGAAGCTGTCGCCGCTCTCGACGCGCGTGCAAATGTCGCGGATCACATCCCGCATGACTTTATTGGTGGTCTGGTCGGCCAGCGCCTGCAAAGACTGCACGATGGCCAACCCGGCATCCACCATGGTCGCAAGCTGCCGCGTGAATATCACCAGGTCGGACAGGGGAACACGTCCCCCGCTCGTGCGCCCCTGCTTGCTGACCTTCTCCTGGATGGAGAGGACGAGCATATTACGGTTCAGCAAGGCGGCAATCGCGACCTGCTCGGTGGCGGCCTCGATGGAACTGTGGATCTCCCGGTTGGACCCGGTCTCTCGCGCTACATATACAAATGACGCCATAATCTAAAATGCCGTTCAGTTCACCGGCAGGCCACCCCGGACAACCGCCGGACCGGCACCGCCTGCAAATTCAATATCAAATATTCGATATGCCTAACCGAAGCAACCCTTGTTCCAAAGCAATGATGCGCCAAATCTCCTGGAGCAGGGTCCGCCGCTTTCTAACCTGTTCTGCGCCTATAACCGGCCGAATGAGCAAGGATGCGGATGGGTTTCCGATATAACCGATCACCCAGGTCACTGTCTTATTTTGGGACACTTCTTGCGAGTATGCCCCGTTCGAATGATGAAAAAAGTTGTTGTCAAGGAGGGGGGGCTGGCCTAGTTATAGTCTCAATTGCACCGGTTTTGGTGCGAGGGCAGACTGTTTTTGCCCTCAGAATGCATAAGGCAAATACGAAACAAACGAAGAAATCGGAGGAACGAATGAAGTTTAACAAATGGACAATAGCACTGGCCGCCGTCGGAGTGGTCAGCCTCGCATCCGCCGCCAAGGCTGAGGAGAAGACCAGCTCGGTGTTGACCGCGCTCTCTCCCACGACCCTGAGCGGCACCGTGGACACCTCGATGCAGTGGAACCCGGGCAATGGCAATGCCAATGTTGCCCCTTACAAGTTTAACTCCCCCAACATGGCCGACGGTTTCAACCTGGATGTCGTCCAGCTCACCATCGAAAAGCCGCTGGATGAGACCGACTGGGCCGCCGGCTACCGCGCGGACCTGTGGTTCGGACCCTACGCAAATCAGCTCAGGACGGGTTCAACAGGCTTCAACACCAGCGACTTCGGGATCCGCCAGGCCTACGTTGCCCTGCGCGCCCCGGTGGGTAATGGTCTGGACTTCAAGGTCGGTGTCTTCGACAGCATCATCGGATATGAATCCATTGATAGCTCCAAGGACCCGAACTTTACCCGTTCATACGGGAACACCATCGAGCCTCAAACCCAAACGGGCATCTTGGCGAGCTATCGCTTCTGCGATTGGTTCAGCCTTTCCGGTGGTGTTGCGAATACGCTTGGACCACAGATCAATCAGCGGTCCATCAGCCCGACGCCCATTGGCTACGGCCCGGATTCAGAGACCTACAAGAGCTACATGGGCTCGCTGGCTCTCACAGCTCCCGATAGCTGGGGATTCCTGGCGGGCTCAACCGTTTACAGCGGCGCGGTCTGCGGTTACAATTCCACCGTCAACAATGGCGGTGTCATTGGCGTTGGCCAGGCACCGTTTGCTGGCGGCAACTGCGCCAATTACTATGTCGGCGCGACTATCGCAACCCCGCTCAAGGAACTGCGCCTTGGCGTGGCTTGGGATTACCTCGACCTGTTTCAATGGCCGGGCCAGACCTGGGCCATCTCCGCTTATGCCTCAGTCCAAGCGCCCGAGAAGCTCAGCTTCCACCTCCGC
>JAPLUA010000217.1 GCA_026397855.1 Verrucomicrobiota bacterium
TAGCGACGCCACCGGCATCGGCGTCGAGTCGGTGCTGTCGCATGAGTCGGGGGAGTTTGTAGCGGAGCGCGTCGTCATTCCGCTTACGGAGGAGAAGGGCAAGACGAAGGTGCAGTGCGCGGGGAGCACGCTGACGTATCTCCGCCGCTACTCGTGGGCGGCGATCCTGGGCATGTATTCCGACGAGGACTCGGACGGTGGATCGCCCGTGCAGGCGCTTGCGCCGAAAGCGTCGCCGATGTTGCCGCCGCCGCCGATGAAGTCGTTCCAGAACAACTGAGGAGTGCAGCCACGGATGAACACGGATGGACACGGAATTTTGGGGAGCACGTCTGCTCCCCGGTAGAAAACAAACAAACAACGAAAGGACAGTTATGGAAGTACCGATTGAAGGAAAATACAAGTGCAAGCTGAATGGCCAGTTGGTCATTTATGAGGCGTCCACCGGATCCCTGTGCGGCGCGGTGCCGTGCGTCATACTGGAGTCGGCGACGCCGGTGTATGAAGGGTTCACCTTCAAGCACACACTGGTGCTGGTGAAGGCGGACGGAACGATCCAAACCAAAACGACGGACACGCTGAAGACGGTGTTTAACTGGGACGGCGTGGACCCGTTCTGGCTGATGGACAACTCGGTGGACGGGGGGCCGATGCGGTCGGTGGAGTTCGAGATCGTGGGTGGCCCTGAAACCGGAGACAAGGGCGGTCAATACTTCAAGAGCCAGTGGCTCAACCCGCTGGGCGGTGGGATGAGGACGCCGATGGCGGCTGATCGGCGGTCGGTGCTGGCGAAGTACGGAACGAAGTTCCAGGCGCTGGCCAACGTCGGAGGCCAGAAGGCGGAAGGCAGAGGTCAAAATGCGCCGGCGCGAGTGCCGCCGGTGCCGAGCGGCGGGCAGGGGACTGCACGTCCTACCACGCCGCCGCCGGGAACGGTGACGGCGACGATGGAGGAGGCCTGGGCGGCGCTGAATGCGACGGAGACTGGGAAGCCGGCTGCGGCGATCGAGAAAACGTGGTTCGACACGATTGCTCGGGTGTTCCCGAACAAATCCAACGCGGACCTGAAGCCGCAGGAGTGGGGGAAGCTCAAGGCGGAGTTCGAAGACCAAATCCCCATGTGAGAAATCACCACTAAATACACGAAAAACACGAAATGAAAACTGAACAAAAATCGTTTGGAGAGAAGACGGCGCAAGGCCTGGACACGGTCACGCGCTACAACGTGGCCGTGCGCAATGCGCCGGGCCAGTTCGCCATGCTCCACAAGTCAGAGCTGGCGGTCGACCCGGCCTACCAGCGGAACAATATCAACCAGCGGCGGGTGGATGCCATTACTCGCACGTGGGATTGGGTCGCCTGCGGTTGCCTGGTCGTGGCGCTGCGGGACGACGACAAGTGGTTCGTTGTGGACGGTCAGCACCGGAAGCTGGCCGCGGACCAGCGGGCGGACATCCAGGAGTTGCCGTGCCTGGTGTTCGAGACGACGAGCCGGCGTCAGGAGGCGGTGAGCTTTCTGGCCATCAACCAGGGCCGCGTGGGCGTGGGCAGCCTCGACCGGTACCGCGCGCAACTACTGTCGGGTGACAAGACGGCATTTGCAGTGGAGTCGCTGCTGAAGAGCACGGGGCATCGGGCTGGAGACACGCCGTCGGCGCGGACCGTGTCTTGCGTGGCTTGCCTTTACAACCTGGCGAGTGAGGACTGCGCGCGGTTCCAACGGCTGTGGCCGCTGCTGGCGGAGCTGCATCCGGACGGGCCGATGACCGACGCGGTGATCCGGGGCCTATGGACGGTGGACAAGTGGCTGGGGGAGCGGAGCGTCACGGAGCCGCCGTATCGGGAGAAGCTGCTGGTGATCGGCGGCAAAGGGTTGAACCACGAAATCCGGCGCGAGATGGCCGTAATCGGGCAAGGCGGCTCGCGGGTGTGCGCGTGCGCTATTGCGAAGTACCTGAACAAGCAACGGATGCCGGCGCATCTGAAAATTCAACTGAGCTGATCTATGAAGAATCCTGAACAAGTAGCGAGTGTGCGCGAGACGTATCCGCTGGCGGAACTGGAAGCGACGATTGCGCGGGGGAAGGAGTGGTTCGTGGGAATGGGGCTGGCGCTGGGGGCAATCCGCGATCTGCGGCTGTATAGGCCGGAATTCGGCAGTTTCGACAAATACTGCCGGGCGAAATGGGGGTGTGGCCGGCAGCGGGCTTACCGGCTGATTAAAGCGGCGGCGGCCGGAAAGAGTAACACGCGTGTTACTCCTTTCAACCAGGCGTCTGAAGAGAGAACCCAAGTGAACTGATGGAACTGAAATGAAGAATCACGAATTAGTGGTCAGGATCCGGGACGATGAACGGCTGGCCGAATTGGAAAAGGTGATCGCAAAGGGGCAGAAGACCTTTGTGGATGTCGGACTGGCGTTGGCAGAAATCCGGGCGTCGCGCCTGTATAGGCGTGAATACTCAGGTTTTGAGGAGTATTGCCAGAAGAAGTGGGGGTGGAGCGCGAGCCGCGCCCGCCAGTTGGTGGCGTCGGCGCAGGTCGCAAAGAGCGTTACAATTGTAACGCTCCCTAACGAGGCAGCCGCTCGGGAACTGGGCAAGGCGGAACCGGTGGACCGTGCCGGGGTTATCCAGTCGATTGCGGCTGAAGGCAGGCCCGTGACGGCGAAGGAAATCAAGCGACGCCTGCCGCCGCCGCCCGGACAGGTTCTGGACGCGACGGGTTGGCCGATTCCGACGCAGCTCATCCCGCTCTGGCAGCGGGCGGGCGAAGTGCAGGAGCTGCTGACGGTCCTGAGCCGGGTCAAGGGGGCGTTGCGCTCCGCCCAGGAGAACCGCGACATGCTGTTCGCCGAGGTCAACTTCTCTTCGGCGCTGTCGCAACTGGATCAGGCTTGGACGGATGTCAAGACGGCGAAGCCGTTCGCGGTGTGCCCGAGCTGCCAGGGCCAGGTTCCGGACAAGTGCACGCTGTGCCGCGGCCGGGGGCTGATTTCCGAATACCGCTGGGACACTTGCGTGACGCGGGAGCATAAGGAGTTTCGGTTCAAGGCGAAGGGGAAAAGCAAAGGCTGAAAGGGAAATTTATGATTCGGAGACTCGACAGGTTGTGGTTTCGGTTGCTCGGCGCGGTCTACCGCCGGGTAGTGCGTGGCGGCCAGGCGCACTCCCGGCGGGAGACGATGCGGCGGTTCCGGCGGCAACTGGAGAGGCAGAGATGGGACCTGAACTGATATGAACCTTCGCCCTTATCAATCCGCCGCGTCGGACGCCATTTTCAAGGAATGGCTGGAGCATGACTCCACGCTGGTCGTGATGCCGACCGGCGGCGGCAAAACCATTCTGTTTGCCGATGTCATCCGGCGCGTATTTCCGCGCCGGGCTTTGGTGATCGCGCATCGCGAGGAGCTGATCTTCCAGGCGCGCGACAAGATCGAACGGGTCACCGGGCTCAAGGCGAGCGTGGAAATGGGCGAGTACGGGGCCGAGGGCGGTTTGTTCGCGATGGCGCGCGTAGTCGTCTCGACCATCCAAACGCAGTGCTCCGGCGGCGACGGGGGCGGGCGGATGTCCAAGTTCGACCCGTCGCAGTTCGGCCTGCTCATCATTGATGAGGCTCACCACGCAACGTCGCCGACCTACCGGCGGGTGATTGACTACTACCGGACCAACCCGGCGCTGAAGGTGCTGGGCGTGACGGCGACGCCGGACCGGGCCGACGAGCAGGCGCTCGGCCAGGTGTTCCAATCGGTGGCCTACGATTACGAGGTGCTGGACGCGATACACGACGGCTGGCTGGTGCCGATCGAGCAGCAAATGGTGCACGTGGAGGGGCTGGACTACTCCAGCATCCGCACGACAGCCGGGGACCTGAACGGCGGCGACCTGGCCGCCGTGCTGGAGGCGGAGAAGAACCTGCAGCAGATGGCGTCGGCGTCGGTGGCGATCATCGGGGGGCGGCGGGCGCTGGTGTTCACGGCGAGCGTGAAGGCGGCAGAGATGACGGCGGAAATCTTCAACCGGCATCGAGAGGGGATGGCGACGTGGGTGTGCGGCAAGACGGACCGGGAGGAGCGGCGGCGTACGCTGACGGAGTTCGCGGCGGGGAAGTGGCAGGTGGTTTGCAACTGCGGCGTGCTGACTGAGGGATTCGACGATCCGGGGGTGGAGGTCGTTATTATGGGGCGGCCGACCAAGAGCCGGTCGCTGTACTCGCAAATGGTCGGCCGCTCGACGCGGCCGTTGCCGGGGGTGGTGGACGGGCCGGAGACGGCCGAGGCGCGCAAGGCCGCCATTGCGGCGAGCGCCAAGGCCTCCTGCCTGGTGGTGGATTTCGTGGGCAACTCCGGCAAGCACAAGCTGATCACCAGCGCCGACATCCTGGGCGGGAAAGTGAGCGAGGAGGCGATGGAGCGGGCCGTGAAGCGGGTCAGCGCCGCAGGGGGCCCGGTGAACATGACCGAGGCGCTGGATGAAGCCGAGGCGGAGCTGCGCGAGCAGAAGCGGCTGGCGGAAGCCGCACGGCGGGCGAACCTGGTGGCGACGGCGCGGTTCACGACGCAATCGGTGGACCCTTTCGATGTGCTCGCGCTCGAGCCCGCGCGGGCGCGGGGCTGGGACCAAGGCCGACAGCTCAGCGAGAAGCAGCGGTCGCTGCTGGCCAAGCAGGGGATCAACCCGGACCGCGTTTCGTTCGTAGAGGGGCGGCAGTTGATCGCGGAGATATTCCGGCGGTGGAACGGCAAGCTCTGTTCGTTCAAGCAGGCGAAGGTGCTGCGCAAATACGGCTACGACACCCAGGTGAGCTTTGCCGAGGCGTCGGCCACGATTGATGGGCTGGCCCGCAATGGCTGGCGCCGGGCAGCGGCGGTACCGGCGGCGAAAGGAGACCCGACATGGAACTGAGCTTCACGCGCGTCAGCAAAGCCAGCCCGTGCCCCCAGTGTGGCAAGCCCGATTGGTGCACCGTGGGCGACTACGGCGTTGTGTGCATGCGGGTGCAATCTCCCAAGCCGGTGAAGAACGGCGGCTGGTTTCATCCGTTCGACGCTGCCCGTGGGCGGCCGGTGGCGCCGCCGCCGAGGCGGCAGCCGCCGACCATCAACGCTATCGCGTTGCATCGGGCGTGGCTCGGCGCCACGAAAGCGGAGGCGTTGGCGGCGTTCGCCGCAACGCTCGGCCTCTCCGCACCGTCTCTGGCGGCGGTCGGCGCGGCCTGGGCGCCGCAGCACGCGGCCTGGGCGTTTCCGATGCGCGACGGCCACGGGAACGTGGTCGGCATCCGGCTGCGCAATGAGCGGGGCAAGTTCGCCGTGCGCGGCAGCCGGCAAGGGGTCTTCCTGGCCGCGGTGCCCGCGCAGAAGACGGTGTTCGTCTGCGAGGGCCCCACCGACACCGCCGCCGCTGTCGAGCTGGGCCTGTTCGCCGCGGGCCGGCCGAATTGCTGTTGCGGCGGTCTTGATGTCCGCGCCTTCGCGCGTCGGCACAAGTGCGCCAACGCAGTCATGGTCTCCGACAATGACAAGCCCGGCCTGGACGGGGCGCGCAAGATTGGCGGTGAGCTTGGGCTGCCCTACGCCGTCTATGTGCCGCCAGTGAAGGACCTGCGGGAATTTGTTGGGCTCGGCGGGACCCGGGCCATGATCGAAAACACACTGAAGCAAATTGTTTGGAACGTATGAAAAAGCCATCCGCGTATTTCGAGGCCATCGCGGGATACTCCGATGCCGTAGGCATGGGGTACCTCCGGGCGATTTGGCACTACTGGAACCACACGGGCTGCGCCGGGCTGCCCGATGACGACGAATACCTGCGCCGCATTTGCGGCTGCGAAGGAACCCAGTGGGCTCGCACCAAGGGGATCATCTTCGACAACCGGTA
>JAPLUA010000359.1 GCA_026397855.1 Verrucomicrobiota bacterium
AATCATCGGCCGCATGATCGCATCGGGCCGCGCCCATTACGCCGCGACTGCCAACGTGGACTTTGCCGTGCAGGCGATCGCGGACGTCGAGCTGCAGCGGATCCTCAGCGACGCCGACCTGGTGCTATGCGACGGGATGCCGCTGGTCTGGGCGTCGCGTTTCCTGGGCAATCCCCTGCCGGAGCGGGTTGCCGGGTCGGACCTGGTGCCCCGGATGATGGCGGAGGCCGAGCGGCGGGGGTGGCGGGTGTTTTTCCTGGGCGGTGCGGAGGAGAGCGTCGCGCGGGCGGCCGAGAACATGCGGGCCCGGCATCCCGGGCTCCAGCTTGTGGGGAGCTACTCGCCGCCGTTCAAGCCGCTGATCGAGATGGACCACGAGGAGATCCTGCGGCGCGTGCGGGAGGCGCGGCCGGGTATCCTGCTGGTGGCTTTCGGCTGCCCGAAGCAGGAGAAGTGGATCGGGATGCAGTTCCGCCGGGCCGGGGTGCCGCTGAGCATCGGGGTGGGAGCCACCATTGACTTTTTGGGCGGGCACATGCGGCGCGCGCCGATGTGGATGCGGCGCACGGGATTGGAGTGGATGTTCCGCCTGCTCCAGGAGCCGCGCCGGCTCTTCCGCCGCTACCTCACCGACTTCTGGGTGTTCGGCCGGGTGATCGTTCGGCAGTGGTGGAGCCTCCAGGGTCTGCGGGGCGCCGCGCGGCAGCCCGGGCAGGTCGCTTACCAGTGCATGAGGAGCGGCGTCTGCGACATCGTTCGTTTCGAGGATCGCCTGAACGCCGCGACCATCCGGGAGCACGGGGAGCTCTGGCCCCGGCTGGCTTCGGGCAAGGCCCACCTTCTGCTCGACGTCTCCCGCTTGAGCTTCATTGACAGCACCGGCGTGGGGCTCCTCCTGCGGCTGCAGAAGCATTTTCGCGCCGACGACCGGCACCTGGTGCTGATCGCCCCGACCGGGCCGGTCCTCCGCGCCTTTGCGCTGATGGGCCTGGGCGATTTCTTTTTTGTGGCCGCGGACCTTCCCGCGGCCCGCGCCCTGATTGACGAGCGCGTGGCCGAGCCGAACGTGGTGGTGACGAAGCGGACTTCGGGCCGTCCGGAGCCGCTGGCGTGGCAGGGGGATATCATCGCCGCCAATGCGGATGATGTCTGGAGCATGACCCGGATGTACCTGGACCAAGCCAGGGACAGCAAGGGCGATGTGCTCGTCAACCTTGCCGATGTCCGTTTTATTGACACCACCGGGGTGCGGATCATGGTCAAGGCGCGCAAGGAGGCCGTCGGGCGGGGCCTGCGTCTCAAGTTCACCGAGCCTTCACCCGGCGTCCTCAACGTTCTGCGCATTCTGCGGATGGACCGCAGCCTGCTCGATTAGGCCGCATGCGCGTCGCCATCTCCACCTCGGTCATCCAGCGCGGCAAGTCCGGCGTCGGACAATACCTGCTCGCCCTGGTTCGCGCGCTGCTGGACCGGCCGGGCAGGCGCGATCTCGTCCTGTTCGTGCTCGAGCAGGACCTGCCGCTGTTCGGCTTTGCGTCCGGCCGCGCGGAGATTGTGGCCGTGCCCGAACGCTTCCGGCCGGCCGTCAGGAACATCGCCTGGCACCAGGCGGTCCTGCCGTCCCTCGTCCGGCACCTGCAAATTGACGTCCTGCACGTGCCAAGCTACCGGCGGATGCTCGCAAGCCATCCCTGCGCGCTGGTGGCCACCATCCACGACCTCGCCCCGTTTCACGTGCGCGCCAAGTACGACCTGGCGCGGATGTTCTACGGCCGGGTCGTGGTCAAGCACCTCGCCCGCCGCCAGGACCAGGTCATCGCCATCAGCGGAAACACGGCCCGGGATATCGAGCGGTTCTTCGGCATTCCCGCCTCCCGGCAGAATATCATTCTCAACGGCATTGATCACGCCCGGTTTCTCCCCGGCCCCCGCGCCGAGGCCAAGGCGGAGGCGGCCTCCCGCTGGCAGCTCGGCGCCCCGTTCTTCCTGTTCATTTCCCGGCTCGAACACCCGGCCAAAAACCACGTCCGGCTCATCGAGGCCTTCAACCGGTTCAAGGAAAAGACGGGCTCGGCCTGGCTCCTGGCCCTGGGCGGCAGCGACTGGCACGGGGCCGACGTCGTCCGCGCGGCGGCCGCCCAATCGCCTTTTGCGAAGGACATCCGCTTTCTCGGCTTCGTGGACGACGCGGCCCTGCCCGGCCTCTACCGCGCCGCCGACGCCATGGTCTATCCGTCCCTGTTCGAGGGGTTCGGTCTGCCGCCAGCCGAGGCGATGGCTTGCGGGTGCCCGGTGCTCAGTTCGTCGCGCGGCTCGCTCGCCGAGGTGGTGGCCGATGCCGCTGATCTCATCGAGCCGGAGGACGTTGCCAGCATCACCGCGGGTTTGAAGCGCATGGCTTCAGACCAGGCCCTGCGCGAGCGGCTCACCCTGGCGGGTCTGGCCAATGCCAGGAGGTTCGAC
>JAPLUA010000391.1:0-5748 GCA_026397855.1 Verrucomicrobiota bacterium
TGTCCAGGCCGAGTGCCGGCGGGACCAGGCGCTGGATGAGGCGGCCTGGGTGGAAAAGCTTGCTGCCAAAGACCCGCGGATCGCCGCCATCGTCGCCTTTGCCCCTATGGACGACGCGAAGGGCCTGGCGAAGGCTCTGGACGCCAAACTCTCTATTGACGGTGCGTCCGCCATTTGATTGGGTAGCACCATGCTTGGTGAGCTCATTAATCAATTCTCCCTCACCCGCGCAGCGCTGAGCAGGCACCGGCGCGCGAAAAGCAAATCTATCAGTTCAGTTCCGTGCTACATTTCATCACGTGAAAGATTCCGGCATCAGTTGCCTTGTCCTTGGAGCTCTGCTCGCCCTCAGCACGAGCGTCACCTACCTCCTGTGCGGTCCCAAGGATTTGTTCGGCATTCCAGATCCCGCCTGGGCCAGGGCCCTGTTCTTTCCCGGCATCTACGTCGGCACCCTGACCTGGGAGGTTATTCACTCGACCCCCGTTGGTTATGTGACTGGCGTCCTCACCATGACCCTCGTCGGCGCGCTCCTTGGCGGCATCCTCGACCTGCTGGTCGGTGCGAGCGGCCGCTCCCGGGGGCCCTGATCCCTCCACCCAACCTCCCACCCCTTTATGTGCTTCATGCCCTTCCTGGCCACGAAATCCCAACCCCAGCTCGCACCCCGGAACCAGTCTCCTCCGGGCATCGCCCTGTATCCCCTGGACCCAGGCCACTCGCCCGTCATCGACAAATTCACCTTGCCGCACCGCGCCTCCATCAAACTGGTCGTTGGCTGCGGATGTTGGCTGCGGCGAGTGGAGAACAAGCCCGACTACGCGACCGTCGAGGATCTCGTCCAAGACCCCAAATACAATCCCGCCCTTGAGCAGCCCAATCACGACGCCCTCGTTGACTTTCTCCAGCAACACTTCTCCGCCGACGGCTTCGTCGAGTTCTATGGCTGCAACGATGGCGACTATGCCGCGCAGGCCCGCGAACATCTCCAGATCCACGCCGACGACATCCGCCGCCCCACCTTCCACTTCCGCGTAGGCTCGCATTACACCCTTCTCTTTCGCTGACAGCGCTTCCGGGTTCATCGTTCCAGCCATATCAACCTCTGCAGTTTTCCGTCTCTCCACGCCCCCGGCACACGCACCGGCTTACCCGCGCAGCGCTGAGCAGGCACCGGCGCGCGAAAAGCAAATTCCTATCAGTTGAACAACAAGTTTGACGCGAAGGAATGGGAGTGGTGACCGAGCGGTTCAGCGTGTTCCTGGTCCGGCTCGACCCCGCCACCGGAGCGGAAACCGCCAAGACGCGTCCGTGCGTGGTGATTTCTCTCGACGAATTGAGCCAGGCGGTGTCCACGGTCATCATCGCACCAATGACCACGGTCCGGCGCGGTTGATGACATCTTCCCTTGCCCCAGGATCAAGACGCAGCTTACGCGACATTAGGAACCCCTGTCGGCACGCGCGCCGGAAGTGTCAATAGTGACACGGTCCCAAAAGAGCGCAAAACCGTCCTGCGGGTCTCCCAGGAGGATCGTCGCACTCATCCCAAATTCCGGCTGCTTCAATAAGACACCGGTTGCGGGACCGCCAGCAGGGCCGGCATGTCATAAGGCAACTGCCGGACCTGCGTGCCGTCCGAGTTGCTGAAGTAGAGGCGCGAGGGGCCGAGCTGGGTTGGGTCGCCGTCAGCCCAGAATACAAAGAAAGGGTCCCGGGCATTCAAGGGACGCCGGGCGTAGCTGTGATTCGAGGCGCTGTTGGTTGTGATCTGCCGGACCATGGTCCACGTCTGCCCCTGGTCCTGGCTGGACCACAATGCCATCTCGCCCCCCGTCTGCCAGACTTGCGGCCCATTTTGCGTGGGCCCAATGATCAACCAACGGTCCGGCTGTATGTAGAGGCTGCCCATGTCATAGTTATGGTCGGACTGACATACCGCCGAGGTCACCCATTGCGACCCGGTCCAGCGGGCGATGGTCCAGGTGCGCGGGCTGCCGGCCGGCCCGGGCTGGTAATGATGACTGACCACATACAGCAGGACCGGGCGGCCGTTGGTATCGAAGTTCAGGTCGCAGGTGTACATCAATTCGCCCCGGGACGCATAGTCAATGACCAGCGCGGGGTTATTGGTGGTGGTGAGCGGCAGCGTCAGTGCTACCCCGCCCGCGGTGGTCCAGGTTGCGCCGTAGTTGGTCGTCTGGACATAATAGAGGTCGGTGCGCTTGTCCACGTTGCCGCCGGGGTGACGATTGAAGAAGGAGGCGATGAGGCCATCGGAGCGCACGTTGCTGACCTGGTAATGCCCGCCGATGCCAGCCAGCTTTTGATGCGCGCTCCAATTGATGCCATTGGTGCTCGTCTCCCAATACAGTTCCCGCCCATTGGTGTATTTGGTGAACAGGTTAAAGAACCCGAATCCGGGAAGGTATCGGGGCTGGGGATAGGTCATTTCATCCTGCCGGATGAACTCGAAGTCCGCCACGCTGTAGGGCTGCCGGCTGCGAAACTTCCAGCCAGGGCGCGCCGTGGCGCGGCCGCTGACGAACACCCAGATGTAGCCCCGGGCATCTATCGCCAGTGCGGCATTGTCATGCGGATCGTTCACGCCCTGTTTATCCAGAACCAGCGTGGGCCGCGGCACCTGTCCGGTGGCATGGTCGTAGCAGGAGGCCATGATGAGCAAATGCGCCTGGTCCTTGATTGTTCCCCCATACACGAAGAAGGTCTTGTTCACGGCGGCCGCATAAATGGCGATGGGAATGTGATTGGCCGTGTAGGTGCCCAGGCCGCCGGAGTATTTGTCGCCATAGGTGGAGAATTGCCCCAGCGTAAACCAAATCCCCCGATACCCATCGGCATAGCCCGGCGGCGGCAGCTTCTTGACCCGGTAAAACTCCGCGGGGTTGGTGGCGGGTGGATCCGTGTAATGCGCGGCCGCGCCACTACCCGGCACAATAGCCAGCGGCAACCACGCCGGGGCTGCCAGCGCACCGGTTGATTCCACCAGGTATTCGTTGTTGGTTTGCGTCTGAAAGGAAAAGGCGACCTCGGCCCCGCGGGCCGCCGCGTTGGTGAGCACAATGGCCTCCGGCGGCGTCACGGCCAGTTCCCCGCTGACGACCAGGTTATCCACTTCGCCATAGATCCCCGCGACACCCCGGATACCGCCAAAGCGCACCCGGCTGAACGCCGTGCCCTCGGGATACGAGTAGCGCCACGGCAGGTTCGTGGCGATGACAGTTCCGTCCACCTTCAGATACCAGCTTCCAAAAGCCGGCCCGCTCAAGTGATTGATCATCGCGATCCGATGCCAGTTAGTATCCAAGTCCCGGACGCCGATCCAACTCGTCCCGTTGTAGTAGCAAAGTTTGTTGGCGACCGTGCCCCAGCCTAACAGGCTGACTTCGTTTCCCGAGGCGGGCAGCAGGAAGACATCCAACGTCCGGGACCCCGCGGTTGAGGCCCGAGCATCGAACTCGACCGTTAGCGCCCCGGAGGTCACGGGGGGAAAAGACAATATATCCGTGTTGTCCGTGCCAGTCTGCGTTCGCCGCAAGACTTTGCCGTAAGAATTCGTCGCCGCCAGCGAGAGAATCTGGGCCGGCGTCGCGGACGCGGGGTTCCAAATCGCACCACCGTCCGTAACCGATTGAAGATTCCCAGCCGGGTAGATTTCATCATCCGTGAAGCCGCCAACGTCCGCCAGGACGACCGGCTCGCTCGCCTGGAGCGCCAGGCAGGAACAGAACCACATTGCTGGTGCCGCCAGGATGGACAGCACCCGCAGGTTGAACTTCATAAGCAGCCCAGCCTATTCCCCAACGATGACAGGTGAGGCGAACTCCCCCTCCATCCTGGCCGGCAAACGCCACACGTGATCGCCGCGCTGGTTGGTGAAGTAGAGGCTGGATTCGGAGGGCTCGCGGCCGTGGCCGTCGGCCCAGAGGGCGTAGAAGTCGGGGTGTGCGTTGAGCGGACGCCGGGCGTAGGTATGGTTGCGGGGGCTGTTACGGGTGAGTTGCTTGACCCGGGTCCATGTCTGTCCTTCGTCGGTGCTGGTCCACATGACCATTTCGCCGCCGGGATTGTAAGGCTGCGGGCCCAGCTCCGTCGGGGCGATCACCCGCCATGTGCCGTCAGGTTCGATGTAGAGTGAGCCGTGGTCGTAGTTGTTCCCCGAGGTCGTGAACGGACGGCGCACCCAGTCTTTTCCGGACCAGCGCAAGGTCTGCCACTGGCGTGGGCCGTTCGCCGGACCGGGCTCAAAGCCCTTGCTGGTGAGGAACAGGATCACCGGATGGCCGTTGCTGTCGAAGTTCACGTCCTTCAGATACGCGAGCCGCCCCTCGGCCCGGGAATCGTAGGCCAGGGCGGGATTGTTGGTGCCGGTCAGCGGGAGCTTCACCGGTTCGCCGCCCGCGTTGCGCCAGGTCTGCCCGCGGTCGCTGGTCTCGAGATAGTAAACATTGGCACGGCTATTCAACCCGCCCGGGTTGGGGTGGAAGTCGAAGGCGGTAGCAACCCGACTGCCCGTGCGCCAGCTCACTTGATAGTCGCCCGCCTCGATCCCCGCCAACATCTGCGGTTCGTCCCATTTCACACCGTCCCTGCTGGTCATCCAGAACAGGCACCGCGCCGCGTTAATGCCTCGCGCCTTACCGCCTCCGTAGCGGGTGTGCAGGAACAGGAACCCTTCGCCGGGCACATACCACGGCTGCGTGTAGGAGAAGTTGGTCACGAGGGTGCGCTCGAATTCGTCAATGGACCACGGCTTGGTGCTGCGATGAATGTACGAGGGGCGGCCGGTGCCGTGGGACGAGGAGAAGATCCAGAGATACCCGCGGTCGTCCACCTGCAAGGTGGGATTGTCGTGGGCGTCTATGGTGTGTTTGTTCAGCAGGAAGCGAGGGCGCGGCACCTGGCCCGTCTTGTGGTCGTAGTACGAAATCATGTGCAGCAGCTCCTGTTTGTCATTCGCGCTGCGCGCGGTCGTGCCGCCATAGACGAAGAACGTCTTGTCCACCTCCTTGCAGTAAATGGCGATCGGGACGTGCTGCTGCGGATAGGTGGCGTAGCCGCCGCTGTATTTGTATTTGTACTCATCCTTGGTCGCCTGGTTGTAATACCAGATGCCGCGGTAGCCGTCGTGCGACTCCAGTTTGCCTCCGGTCATCGGCACGTCGTCCAACCGCGAGACCGCCTTCGCGGTGCCGGCGGCATCGGCCACCCCGAACAGCAGGGGCGGCGGTTCCGGCGGCAACTGCGCGACGGATTCGGCAACGAAGTAGCGGCTGATAACCACGACACCGGAGGGCTGGGTCACTTCGAGGCTCACCACGTTCGAGCCCGGAGCGAGCGGGACATAGAAGACGCGGTTGATTACGTGGGTGGCGGCGGCCCGAGTCCAGATCTGCCGCCCAGCCAATCCCCCGTTGGTCTTCACCACGAGATCACCCCCCCCGGACGACACCTGGCTGAGTTCAATCCCGAACACTCTGGGCGTCGCGAAGTCGGTGCGGACGACCAGGGGTTGGTGCAGGCCAGCATTGGTTCTGCCGTAGAGCCGGCTGCTCAGTTTCGCCGCCGCCGCCCGCGCTCTTTCCAGCGACTGGCCCCGGAGATCCAGTTCCCAGGATTCAGGCTTTTGGCCGCGCGCCCTGAACCCAGGTTCCAACCGCCAAACCGGGACCGCCGCCGACGGAGCGCCGAGCGCCCCACCGGCCAGGCACATTAATACCACCACCCC
>JAPLUA010000391.1:5810-6576 GCA_026397855.1 Verrucomicrobiota bacterium
ATTCGCTCCTTTCACTTCTGTTAAGGCTCTCTTCGAAGAACTTGGTGCTGCCGGCTTACTGGCTCCGCACCCGATAGAACCGCGCGTTGACCAGGTTCGTGTCGGTCACGGTCTTGAGCGTTCCGTCACCCGGAATAGTAATCCAATCGCTCCAGCCCCCGCCGGCAGCGGTCGGCGAACGCTCCACGACGTAGGCGGCGCCTGACTGCCTTTGGAAGTGGAACGTAAAGACACCGTCCGCACAAGACACGTTGGCCAGCGTTACGGGCATTGGCGGGACCGTTGCTGGCCCGGCGGTTATGATGAGATTATCCACCTCCGCGTAATCCAAGGCGGTCCCGCTCATGGATCCCAGGCGCAGGTTGCCCATCGGGGTTTTGGCTGGGAATGCAGTGCGGAACACGAGTTTACTGCCGACAACCGCTCCATCCACGGCAAGGTCGAACTTGTTGGAATCCGGACCACTAAGATAGTTGGCAAACTCGTAGTGGTGCCAAGCCAGATCCATGCCAAGGAGCCCGACCCAGGCAGTCCCGTTGTAGTAGGCGAGTTGGCCGGCCACCGCTCCCCAACCGAGGAAGCTCCCTTGCTGGCTCACCACAGCCGCGTTGAGGCTCATGTCCAGCGTTCGACCGGCCGGATTGGACACCCGCGCGTCGAACGCAATCCGGATCACGCCGGAGGCGACGGGCGGGAACTGGAGGTAGGTGAGTTCGCTCACCCCCATCTGCATTTCGCGCAGCACCGGCCCGTATTGCGGATCGCC
>JAPLUA010000178.1 GCA_026397855.1 Verrucomicrobiota bacterium
CCAAGCCAGTGGCAATCCCATACTCTTTGATCGTCTCGGCGGATTCGCTTACGAACCGGGCTGCGCCGAGATACTCCCTCAATCCATCCGGCGCCATGACCAGGGGTTTGGCAACCTCCCCGTTGCTGATGATCCGCCGGGTGGCTTTGCGCGCCAGCGCGGCGATTTCCCGGTCCAGCTGGCGCACGCCGGCTTCCCGCGTGTAATCGTGGATGACCCGCCGCAAGGTTGCGTCCGGGATTTTCACCTCCAGCTTCGAGAGGCCGTGCTCCTCCAACTGGCGCGGCACAAGGTAACGTCTGGCGATCTGCAGCTTCTCGGACTCCGTGTAGCTGGGCAACTCGATCACCTCCAACCGGTCCCGCAACGCAGGATGCACAGGCTCGAGCCAGTTGGCCGTGGTGATGAATAGGACGCGGGAAAGGTCGAAGGGCAGATCGAGGTAATGATCCGTGAAGGTGTTGTTCTGGGCCGGGTCAAGCACCTCCAGCAAAGCGGAGGCGGGGTCGCCCCGGAAATCCGCGCCGAGCTTGTCCAACTCGTCCAGCATGATCACCGGGTTGCGGCTTTCCACCCGGCGCAAGGTCTGGATGATGCGACCGGGCAGCGCGCCCACATAGGTGCGACGATGCCCGCGAATCTCGGCTTCATCCCTCATGCCGCCCAGCGCGAGGCGGGCAAATTTCCGGCCTAGGGCATCCGCCACGCTCCGGCCCAGGGAGGTCTTGCCGACGCCCGGCGGCCCCACCAGGCAAAGGATCGGGCCTTTGATCTGCTTGCGGCGCTTGATGACGGCCAGGAATTCCAAGAGCCGATCCTTGATCTTGGTCAGCCCGAAATGCTGCTCGTTGAGGATGCGTTCAGCTTCAGCCAGGTCAATCTTGTCCGCCGTTTCCTTCGTCCACGGCAGGCTCAGGATCCAATCCAGGTAATGGCGGCCGATGCCGTATTCGGCGGCAGCCGGGGGCATCTGCTGCAGCCGCTCCAATTCCTGGGTTGCCACAAGCTTGGCCTCCGCCGGCAGTTCCGCCTGCTCGATGCGTTCGCGCAGGACCCGGATCTCGCTCGCATTGGGGTCGGTCTCACCCAGCTCGCGTTGGATGGCGCGCAACTGCTCACGCAGGAAGAAGTCGCGCTGGGTCTTCGAGATGGAGGTTGCGACCTCGCTTTGAATCTTTGAACTAAGGGCGAGCACCTCGTGCTCGCGATTGAGCATCGGCAACAGCCGGGTGAGCCGCTCCTTGATCGAATTGGTCTCCAGGAGCTTCTGTCGCTCTTCCAGGGTGAGGTTCAGGTTTGCGGCAATGAGGTCGGTGAAGTGTCCCGGATCCTCCGTATTGAGGGCGGCGATCTTGATCTGCTCAGACAGGGCCGGGGAGAGCTTGATGATCTCCTGGAACTGACCCTGCGCGTTGCGCATCATCGCCGCCAACTCTACCGAGTGATCCCGCTGGTCCCTGAGCAGGTCAAATTTTGCGCTCAGGTAGGGCTGGCTGGTCGGGTATTCCTTGATCCGAATGCGCCAGAGGCCCTCCGCCAGCACGCGGACCGTGTTGTCCGGAAACTTGAGCATCTTTAGCACCCGCGCCGCGCACCCCACCTCGTGCATCTCGTGGGGCAATGGGTTCTCCGCATCGGCATTCCGCTGCAACACCACCCCCAGCAGCCGGTCCCCGCCCACCACATCGTCAATCAGCTTGATGCTCTGGGCAGTCTCCACCAGCAGCGGCGCCACCATCCCAGGAAAGATCACGATATCGGACAGGCCCAGAATGGGCAGGACGTCAGGCAGCGACCTGGAAGAAACCAACGAGGGAGCCTCCGGGCTGCCGGCAGTTCCCAATATGCTGATGAATTCGGTTTCAGGCGTGCTCATGATCGCGCCAATCTAAATCTTAGATGCCGCAGCCCGGGAAAAGTTCCGCCGCGAGGTTAGCTCCCATCGACGACCGACACTTTGCAATTCTTCGACTGCCGCTGTGTCATCGGCACATCGATCCGCAGGAAGCCGTTCAAGTAGGCCGCCCTAGCCTGGCTGAGATCATACCCTTCGGGCAGATCGAGCACACTCTCGAAAGGGCCGTAGTTGATTTCCATCACCAGAAAGCTGGCTTTGGCCGCGCGGCAGCCATCGGGCCGGTTGCCACTGATCCGCAGTCGGCTGCCCTCCACGGTAATCTCCAGGTGCTCGCTGCGCATCCCGGCCAGTTCCACCTTCACCACCAACCCGCTGTCGGTCGCATAAACATCGGTGTTCGGCACCCAATGCGCCTTGCCGGATGCTTCCTGGCTGCCCAGGGCCGAGCGACTTACGAAATGCACGGTCGAACTGACTTTGCACATGGCCATCTTAGCGAAATAATTACTAGCTCAATACTGGCAGGTCTGCAAGCCGCAGCTTTATCCCATCCGCACCCGCACCTCGGAGCGCTCGCCCTTGCGCGCTCGAAAAACGATAGAATGGCGGGGCCGGGACCGGGGAACAGTCGCGCACGCGCAACACGTTTCCCGCTCAATGCCAAACTTCTGCCGGCGCAACTTGCTCCACCCCATCAGGCCTGCGGCGGATGCAACAATAACCAGCGACAAGAACTGCTGCCAATCCATGCCGGCAACATACCTCCAAACGCCTGCTGCGCAACAATTGATTTGCGCCCGGGGACCCGGATATGCGACAAAACACCGTATCAGCAAAACGAACAGACTATGATATTATCTATCGCACCCCTTCTCGGCGACAAGGCCGAATCCCTGCTTGGCTTCAAGAATCCCAGGATCCCCAAGGAACACCTGCATCTTCCCGGCCCGGACGTTGTGGATCGGCTCTATGCCGTCTCCGACCGCAATAACCGGGTGCTCGGCAACCTCCAGCGCATCGTCAATCACGGCCGGCTCGCTGGCACCGGCTATCTCTCCATCCTCCCGGTGGACCAGGGCATCGAGCACTCCGGCGGGGCCAGCTTCGCGAAGAACCCGGACTACTTCGACCCGGAGAACATCGTGAAGCTGGCGATCGAGGGCGGCTGCAATGCCGTGGCCTCCACCTACGGCGTGCTCGGCGCCGTGGCGCGAAAGTACGCCCACAAGATCCCATTCCTGGTCAAGATCAACCATAACGAGCTGCTGACCTACCCGAACAAGTTCGACCAGATCATGTTCGGAACCGTCAAGCAGGCGGCCGATATGGGCGCGGCGGCCGTCGGCGCCACCATCTACTTCGGCTCGGACCAGAGCACGCGGCAGATCGTCGAGGTCGCGCAAGCCTTCGCGCACGCGCACGAAATGGGCCTGGCCACGGTGCTGTGGTGCTACCTGCGCAACAACGCCTTCAAGAAGGACAAGGACTACCACGTGTCAGCCGACCTGACCGGCCAGGCCAACCACCTCGGCGTGACCATCCAGGCGGACATCATCAAGCAGAAGCTGCCCGAGAACAACGGCGGCTTCAAGGCGCTGAACACCGGCGGATCCAGCTACGGCAAGCTCGACGAGCGCATCTACACCGAACTGACCAGCGACCACCCCATTGACCTCTGCCGCTACCAGGTCGCCAACTGCTACATGGGGCGCGCCGGCCTGATCAACAGCGGCGGCGAATCCAAGGGCGCCGGCGACCTCGCCAATGCCGTCGTAACCGCCGTCATCAATAAGCGGGCGGGCGGCATGGGCCTGATTTCCGGCCGCAAGGCATTCCAGCGGCCGCTCAAGGAAGGTGTCGCCCTGCTCAATGCCATCCAGGATGTTTACCTGAGCGAGGAAGTCACCGTGGCATAACGCCCCGGCGGGGCAAGGGCTCTGCATCCAGGCTTAGCGCCTCAGAAGTCCGGGTTGCAGTCCCGCAATCCGGACTTCGCTTTTTATGCGGACGGCCGCCGTGTTTAGGTTCAGCTCGCGGGCGCCGCGCCGCGATCGGCTCCCCACTCCTCGGCCAGCGCCGCATACCATACCGTGTTCACCCATTCACCATGGAGCAGTTCATCTTTCAGGAACTCCCCCTCTCGCCTCAGGCCGGCGTTTTCAAAGAGGCGGCAGGCGGCGGTGTTCCGGCTGTCGCATGAAGCGCTGCTGCGGTGCAGCTTGACGCCTTCGAAGCAGAACCCGAGCGCCGCGTCAAGGGCCTCCAGGGCAAAGCCCTTCCGCTGGAAGCTCCGGTTCAGGTAGATGGTGAGCCGCGCCTGCAGACGATGCGGATCGGCCAGGTTCAATCCCATATAGCCGATCATCCTGGCCGTCTCCCGCTCCTCGATCGCGACGCAGAAGACCTGGCCAGGGGTGGTGAGCTTGATGTGGCTGTCACTCTCCAGCCATCGCAGTATCTCCTCCTCCTCCAACGGCCGTCCCTCGGCATAGCGGAACAGCTCCTCATCCGAGAACAACTCCTGTAAACCCTTCCAATCGCCCGGCGCGAACCTTCGTAGCGCAAGCCGGGCTGTATTGATCGGCAGCGGAATGGCTTTCCCGATCTCGCTCCCATCATCGGGCACAATCAGGCTCTCGATGCAGTCGGGGCAGGCCTGGACAAACCCCGCGCATTCTCGCGGGAACGAAACGGGCCCGCCGCAGTAGGGGCACTTGAAATCAATAAAGCTCTCTTCTGTGATCATAGCATTACAAACCGTTGGCCGGATCGAGTGCTGCCGTGTCCCCCCTCACCGCCGATCCGGACCGAATAGGCGGCCAACCCGGCCCGCAACGCTGGCGGACGCTCGCCATGGTTGCCGGCGCCCGACAGCGCGGACGGAAAGACCGGAAATCAATAATCCGAGAGTGCGGACATATCACCCACCGGGCGGGTGAAGGTGGCCTTGGCCGGCTGGACCACCAGCGTGTCGGCCGTCTTCGGGATGCTGCGCGAAATTGCCGCGACAGGCAGGGCGACCACGAAGACCACCGAGCCGATCGCGGTTGCCAGGAAGCAGCCCGGGCGCACGATAAAGACATCGGCGACCACCTCCAGGGGCCCGTTGTCGGTGGACGCGACACACGGGGTCACGCTCCCGAGGCTCATCAACAGAACGCAGACTAAGGTTAAGAGTTTAGTTTTCATCGCTGGC
>JAPLUA010000631.1 GCA_026397855.1 Verrucomicrobiota bacterium
AAGCGACGTGCGATGCGTGCAACCGTGAGATGCACCGCACCGCCCGGCCCTGGTAACCACTGAGTTCGAGATGTAAACGGTTTTGCATTCATGCGAGTGAGACTATTCCGGAGTGTGCCACTGTCAAACACCCAATGGGTGGCCCTATTGTTCGCATAGCAGCAGCTATCAAGAGAGGAGAATTGTTGAGGACAATTGTTGCTCGCTTTTGCTCACCTGAGTGAGACTATTCCGGAGTATGCCGCTGTCAAACACCCCATACGCAAGAATCACCTGGTGGGGAGTGCTCCTGGCTGCCGCATTGTCGTCGTCCGCAGGGGCGATCACCATCGCCAAAGACGGGTCGAGCACGGCCACCATCGTGGTGGGCGAAGGCTCATCCGAGGCGGTTCGACATGCCGCCAGGGAACTCCAGTTCTTCCTGAAGGAGGTCACCGGGGCTGAGTTGCCGCTGGCCGCCAAGGGCAAGCGGGGCTCTCCGCGGATCCTGGTCGGCCCGCAAGCCGCCCGAATGGCGGATGCCAGGTTTGCGACCGAGGCACTCGGCACGGAAGGGCTCGTGATTCGGACCGTAGGCCGGGATCTCATCCTGAGCGGCGGCGAACCGCGCGGCACACTCTACGCCGTCTATACGTTCCTCGAAGACTACGTCGGCTGCCACTGGTGGGCGACCGACGCCAGCACCATTCCCCGGCAGCGCGATTTGAAGTTCGAGAAGCTCGACGTGCGTTACGTGCCGCCGTTTGATTACCGCGAGCCCAACTGGGACACGGCGATGAACCGCGATTGGGCCGTCCGCAACAAAGTCTTCGGCCTGTTTATTCCCCTCGATGCGGAAACCGGCGGGCGGCCGGTGATTGCCGCCCCCTCGCACAGCTTCCTTTACCAGATTCCGGCCAGCCGCTATTTCCAGAGCCATCCCGAATGGTTTAGCGAGGTGGACGGGAAGCGGATTCCCGAAGGCGGCCAGCTCTGCCTCTCCAATGAGGAACTGCGGCGCGAGATGACGCGCGTCATCCTGGAGGGCCTGCGAGGGGCCACCAATCCCACGCACGTTTCGATCGCCCAGAACGATGGCGGCCGACCCTGCCAGTGCGCGAAGTGCCGGGCGATGGACGCGGAGGAAGGGAGCCCCGCGGGCGGCATTCTCCGCCTCGTTAACGCGGTGGGGGAGGAAGTCGCGAAGGAGTTTCCCAAGGTGTTGATCAGCACCTTTGCCTACACCTACTCACAGCCGGCGCCGAAGTTCACCCGGCCGCGCGATAACGTGGTGGTTTGGCTCTGCACGATGGGCTGCTCTTACAATCTGCCGCTGGCGGAGCACAAGAAGAACGCCGGGTTCGCGCGCGACCTGGCGGACTGGGGCAAGATCGCGCGACACCTGTATATCTGGGACTACACCACGAACTTCAGGCACTACCTCTTCATCCATCCCAACCTGCGCGTGCTCGGGCCCAACCTGCGATTCTTCCTCACGAACCATGTCAGCGGCGTCTTCGAGCAGGGTGCCACTGGGACCCCGGGGGCGGAGTTCGCCGAACTGCGATCCTGGGTGCTGGCAAAACTGCTCTGGAACCCGCACCTGGACGACCGCAAGCTGGTTGACCAGTTCCTGGCGGGCTACTATGGGCCTGCTGGCGAGCACATCGGGGCCTACATCAATCTCATCCACGACACCATGCAGGCCGGCCTGCAGTCGCTCGGCTGCTACGAGCAGCCGGACCGGCGATTCATGAAGTTTGAGACCTTGTCCAAGGCATGGAGTCACATGCAGGCGGCGGAGCGGGCGGTTTCCGATTCCCCGGTCCTGCTCAAGCGCGTGAAGCTCGCGCAGATGCCGATGATGTACGCATTCATGATTCGCTGGGCGGACCTGCGGAAGCAGGCCGCAAAGCTGCATGCCGATTGGCCGATGCCGGATGATCCACGCCAGGTGCTGGCCGATTTCAAGGCGAGGGCCGCCGCGATTGGCATCACGCGGGTGTCCGAGTTGGAGACCTTCGACAAGCTCGAGGCGAATCTGAAACTCCCGTAGCGCTCCCGTAGCGGCCTTGGGGGCAAAACCTGTGTTACGTCACAGCCGTTGGAGGCATGGCCAGCCAGCCCGGATGGCGGGCGTTAGAGCGATTTGTTACATACGGGGGTCTCCAAATACCCACCCGCCCCCTCAGAACGCCTTATACGGCCCCTGGCGCGTTCCTGGGGGCATTCCAGGCTCCCTCCCCAACCCCCGTTTCAGCCGCCTGCATGATCCTGCCCCCTGTTACGTAACAGAAGTCAGCCGCATTGGACGGGCAACGCAAGGGTGCCGCAAGGGTGTTCCAATGACTCAGTGGTGGTTTTGGAAAAACCCAAGATGCGCACCGCCCGCTTCCATGCTCGGTTCCAGGCTTGCCTTGCCGCGAGACTCCCCTGAAGCTGGCAGTCACAAAGTATGGCAAAGAAAGCATTGATCACCGGCGTGACCGGGCAGGATGGTTCCTACCTGGCGGAGTTGCTCTTATCGAAGGGCTACGAGGTTCATG
>JAPLUA010000170.1 GCA_026397855.1 Verrucomicrobiota bacterium
AGGGCTTGCCGATGACCTACAACCGGGACCTGCAGGAAGACAAGGAGCGGCTGTTTGACACCAGCGACACCGTGCGGGCATCGGTGCGGATTTGCGCGGCGATGCTCGGGAACACCGCCATCAACCGGGAACCGTGCCTGGCCGCTGCGAGCGACCCCGCGCTGCTGGCCACCGACCTTGCGGATTACCTCGTCCGGAAGGGCCTGCCATTCCGCGCGGCACATCATGCGGTCGGCGCGCTCGTGGCATTGGCCGAACAGCGCGGAAAACTGCTGAACCAGCTTGCGCTGGATGAGTTCCGATCCGTCGAAAAGCGGTTCGAGCCGGACGTGTTGGGGGTGTTTGACCTGAAGCGCGCCCTGGCCCGGCGCGAGATGACCGGCGCGCCCGGTCCCCGGGAGGTCCGGAAACAACTGGCGCGGTGGCGGAAGCTGCTGGGCTGAAGCACCCAGCGGCAACGCCGCACACCGCCCACCACCATGGCACACGCGCAAAAAGAACTGCTCTCCGGCCTGCTCAAGGACGTCTCGCGCTCCTTCTACCTGACGCTGCGCCTGCTGCCGGGCAAGGTGCGTCCCCAGATAGGATTGGCCTACCTGCTGGCCAGGACCACCGACACCATTGCCGATACCGGGCTGGTGCCCCTGGAGCAACGGCTGCAAAGTTTGCAGGACCTGCGCGCCCGCATTCTCGGCACGCGCCCGGCCCCGCTGGAGTTCGGCTCCCTCGCCCGGCACCAGGCATCGCCCGCGGAGCGCATCCTGCTGGAACGGTGCGAGGAGGGTTTATCCCTGCTGCAAACCCTGAGCGCCGGCGACCGCCGACTCGTAGTCGAAGTGCTCCAGACCATCACCAGTGGCCAGGAACTGGACCTGCGCCGCTTCGGCGGCGCCTCCTCCACGTCGGTCGCGGCCCTCCGCACGGATGCCGAGCTGGACGACTACACCTACCGCGTCGCCGGCTGCGTCGGCGAGTTCTGGACGAAGATCTGCCGCGCCCACCTCTTCCCGGGGGCGGTCCTGGACGATGCCTTGCTGCTGGCCAACGGCGTGCGGTTTGGCAAAGGCTTGCAGCTTGTGAACATCCTGCGTGATCTGCCGTCCGATCTGAGCCGGGGATGCTGCTACCTGCCCGCCGAACGGCTGGCGCCCCTGGGCCTCGCGCCGGGCGATCTCCTGGAGCCGTCCAGCGAGCCGCGCCTCCGCCCCCTTTACGACGAGTGCCTCGACCGCGCCCAAGTGCACCTGCTGGCGGGCTGGGCCTACACCAATGCCCTGCCCCGCCGCGGCGTCCGGCTCCGGCTCGCCTGCTCGTGGCCGATCCTGATCGGCTGCGAAACCCTCAAGCTCCTGCGGACCGCCAAAGTGCTCGATCCACGGCTCCGCGCCAAGGTCAGCCGCAAGCGGCTCCGGCAGCTTATCCTGCGCTCCGTCTGTCTCTATCCCTGGCCGCGCGCGTGGGAGAGGCAGGTGGCGGCCGCTCCCTGTTAACTGGAATTGGTTCCCGGGCACCCTTTACGGCAGAACTGGCCTATTTGCCGTTGAATAGCACAGCAAGTAGTTGTTATTAAACGACTTACGAAATACTGCAAAGCTGGTCATGCCCGTCTGCGAAGAACAAACGTGTGGAACGGCTGAGGGGCAGGAGGGTAATCGGGAGCGGCAGGTCGAGGCGGAACTTTACCTTTTCTTTACCTTTTCTTTACCTAAATTTCGATTTGCGCCGGTAAAGCTCCGGTTTTGGGAGCTGGAGCGAACCAAAGTGAACCGGAAATTGAATTTTGTCCGATTCACCCCGCCCGCGCAGGATGGAGGGGGCTTCCGGAAAGATGTTACCGGGAGAAACCGCCCCGAATCTGCAACAAGTCGTTTATGCCAAAGAACCTCTAAGCCGAGGAACGCGCATCACGCCAGCCGCCAGCGAAGCGGTTTTCAGGATGCGAATTCCTGGTTGAATTGATACCACGACAGGGGATATTTGGCAAGACGAATATTGCCCTGTGCCGCGTAGTTTTCAAACCAGGACTTTTCTGTAGTTAGCAAAGCAGGACAGGTTCATTTTGGGCGATTGGTAAAGAGCAGTACAGGTTTCTCTGATTTGTTGGGTGGTGCGGC
>JAPLUA010000190.1 GCA_026397855.1 Verrucomicrobiota bacterium
CGCGCCGCGGAGCTGCTAAACGTCGCGCCGCGCGAATGCTGGGTGATCGAGGACGCCAAGACCGGCGTCGCAGCCGGGATCGCGGCCGGAATGCAGGTGGTTGCGATCACCAACACCTATCGCGCGGACGAGCTGGCGCACGCGACAAGGGTGGTTTCAACTTACAGCGAGATTGAGCAGTTGCTCCTGCCTCGCGACTGACCCGAACGGGTGGCAGCCAATCCGCCATCCCCCTGAAGGCTGCGCTTCGGTCGGCGAATTGGGACCAGCGTCCCAGTCCGTTCCATCTGACCGACGCGTTGGTGGCAGGCTGCGGAACCCAGGCGAGGCTCACCGTAGCCTACGGCCCGCTCCCCGAGCGTTTCGCGCAGGAAGCGCAAGCTCGCTTTCCCAACACGACCAAGTTCACAGTGGATCTGCCGCCAGGCTATAAACAGGAAGGCACGACCTCTGACCGCGAACGAATCAAATCATCACAATCGCTCCCGCCAAACCGTGATCCGGGCGAATGCCCCGAGTCCCTGCGGCGGCTTGGACGGTGCAAGCCTTTGATTCCAATCCCACAATTCCGGCCATTGACGACGGCGGGTGGGGTCCGGCACTCCCAATGACGCCCGGCAGTAAGATCAACAAAGGATTTGGCTTTTCATGCCCATGTGGATTAGTTTTCGCGGCGTGAATTGTTAGGTTAGCTCGGAAACAAAGAAACTGACCATGAAGAACCTCAGATCAACCTGTGCGGCAGCGGTGTGCGGGGCTATCCTGCTCGGCGTCGCCAACCTGCCTGCCGCGGAGGTGAAGACTTACCCGGCCACAGGCTCGGTGATCGAACTCACCCCCACATCCATCACCATCCAGCGGGGAGACACCACGTGGGAAGTCGCCCGCAGCAAGAACACCCAGGTGACCGGCAAGCTCAAAGTCGGAGCCACGGTCACCGTTCAGTACCGGATGGTCGCGGCCGAGGTCGAAGTAAAGGCCGGCAAAGGGAAGAAGTGAAACCCTCCACGGAGGGAGGATTCGTTGAGCCATGCGGCACGGCAGGAAGCTCCTGCCCGGCTGGCGAGACAGATTTGCGTTCTGGCGGGGGCGTAGTCCGCACTGGCTGTGCGGGCGGAAGTCGCCCGGGGAAAATCCCCACCCCCACCTGCGGCGCACTACAAACCAAAAACAAATAACCACACCTATGATAAGACTGAAGAACCTGATGATCCGTAAACACACCGGCGCCTGGCTTGGAGTTGCCGGCGCCTTACTGATGGGCTGCGCAAATGCGTCCGCTCAAACTGCGGCTGCGGCGGCCACCCCGGCGCCACCCCCGGAAACCAAAGCCTGGGTTACCACGGCGGCAGCGTCGCTCGCGCTTACCCGCGGCAACAGCGAGAACTTCCTGGTGACCCTCAGCCTGGACACCAAGCGGAAGTGGGAAAAGCAGGATGTGGGGCTGGGCATTTCCGGCGGCTACGGCGATAGCACAGTGAACGACGCTTACTCCAAGAACACCCAGTTCCTCCAAGGGTATGGCCAATACAACCACCTGTTTACGGATCGGTTCTACGCCGGCCTGCGGCTGGATGGGCAGTATGACGGCATCGCCGGCGTGGACTATCGCTTCAAGGTCACTCCGCTGGCGGGGTATCGCTTCATCAAGAACGACAAGATGACCCTGGCGCTGGAAGCGGGGCCCTCTGCGGTATTCGAGCACTTGCAAGGCCAGACAGCGACGACCTATGCCGCGGCTCGTTTTGCCCAAACCTTCGAATACAAGATTGCCGTCGGCACCAAAGTCTGGGAAACCGTGTCCTACATTCCGCAAATTGATGACTGGGTTGGAAACTACCTGGTCAATTTGGAAGTCGGCATTGACACCGCGATCGCCAAGGGATGGAGTCTGCGGGTGGTCTTCCAGGACATGTACGCCAGCAGACCCGCCACGGGCAAGAAAGACAACGACATGCGCCTGCTAGCCGGCGTTTCCTATAAATTCTAACGAGAGCCCTTGATTCCGATGCGCGAAGCCGCCGCCGTTAACAATGGCGGCGGCTTTCCTCCGGGGCCTGAGGCTCAAATGAAAGGTTTGCTTCGCTATGGAACTGATAACGCGTCGGGCAGGTTACAAACGGCTCACTACGGCCCTATTGGGAACACCGATGGCGTTCAAGTCGGCAATCCCCAGGTTCTGTTCGCCAGCCTTCCTTTTGATGTTTGCTCTCTTTACCGCCCACCCCGTCGCCGCAGCGAGCGGATCCTTTCCAGAGCCGGCTGCCTTGTCGCCGCAGACCGGCCTGCCGGATCCGATGCTCATGCTCGATGGCCGGCGCGTTGCTTCTCGCGACCAATGGCTCAAGGAGCGTCGGCCTGAATTGAAGGCGCTCTTTCAGCACTACATGTATGGCGCCATCCCACCCAAGCCCGCTAACCTGCAATGGAGGACGCTCGGGGAATACCATGACTTCCTGGAGGGCAAGGCAACGCTCAGGCTGGTAAGGCTGGATGCGGGACCGACCAACGCGCCCCATATAGATCTGATGCTCGTTGTGCCGAACGCGCGCACCAATCCCGCACCCGTATTTCTCGCCATGGACTTCTGCGGCAATCATGCCCTGACGGATGATCCGCGCGTGCCACTGACGAGCAGTTGGCTCGGCAGTTCCTGCAAGGGCTGCACAAACAACACCGCCACGGACGCCGCCCGCGGCTCGCAGGCCCGCGACTGGCCCCTCGCCGAAATCGTCCGACGCGGCTACGCGCTCGCCGCTTTTTACAGCGGGGACGCGGATCCGGATCGCAAAGAGGTCAGCGAAGGCGTTTACGCCTGGCTGGCTGGTGGCGACCCGAAGAAGAATGATCCGGCCAACCGCGGAAGCATTGCCGCCTGGGCCTGGGGGTTCCATCGTTGCGTGGATTACCTCGTGACGGACCGCGATGTGGACGCGCGGCGCATCGCCGCCCTGGGGCACTCGCGCAACGGCAAGACCGCCCTGCTCGCGGCGGCCTTCGATGAGCGCATCGCCATGGCGTTCCCGCACCAGGCGGGCTGCGGCGGCACCGCCCCGAGCCGCAGCAAGGTCGGCGAATCGGTCAAGGCCATCAACGACCGGTTCCCGCACTGGTTCAATGCCCAATTCAAACAGTTTAACGACGCGCCAGAGCGGCTCCCCTTCGACCAGAACGGCCTGGTCGCCCTTTGCGCGCCGCGGCCGGTGCTCTTCAGCGCGGCGACCGGAGACCAATGGTCCAACCCGGCAGGCCAGTTTCAAGTCCTCCAGGCGGCGGATCCCGTCTATCGCTTCCTCGGGACAGACGGGCTGGCCGCGAAGGAACTGCCACCCCTAAACCAGCTTATCAGCAGCCGCCTGGGCTATTATGTGCGCGAGGGAAAGCACTCGATGACGGCGGACGACTGGACCGTCTTCATGAACTTCGCCGACAGCCAATGGCGAAAGTGAGTTGGCAGGCGGCAACTAAAGCGTAAACTCTCCCTCAGAATGAAAGCGAAACTGTCTGCAATCCCAGGCTCCGTAGTCGCCCCGCAAGGCTTCAAGACGGCGGGTGTCTTCTGCGATATCAAACGCCTCGGCACCGGCAAAGGCTCGGACAAGGGGCCCAAGCGCGACCTCGCGCTCATCGTCTCTGAGGCCCCGGCGGCGGTGGCTGGCCTGTTCACCACCTGCCAGGCCTGCGCCGCGCCGGTCAAAGTCTGCCTTGAGCGCGTCCCCAAGGGCAGTGCCCGGGCAGTCGTCGTCAACTCCGGCAACGCCAACGCCTGCACCGGCAAGCAGGGCATGCGAGACGCCCGCGAGATGGTGGATTTCACCGAACGCGCGCTCGCCTTGCCGCAAGGCTCCGTCCTCGTCGGCTCCACCGGCCGCATCGGCGTCACGATGCCGATGGACAATGTTCGCGCCGGCATCATAGAAGCCGCTGTCGGCCTCGGCTCCACCGCGGCCCACGCGGCCCAGGCCGCCGAGGCCATCATGACGAGTGATACGAGGGCCAAACAGGTGGCCGTGGAGTTTAAGCTCGGCGGCAAGACCGTGCGCATCGGCGGCATCTGCAAGGGAGCCGGCATGATCCAGCCCGGCATGAGCGACACCGGCAAGCGCCCGGCGGCCACACCGCTCCATGCCACCATGCTCTGCTTCATCACGACCGATGCCGGGATTGAGGCAAAGGTCTTGCAGACGGCACTCCATGAAGCTGTGGCGAATAGCTTCAACCGCATCACCGTGGACGGGGACATGAGCACGAACGACACCGTTCTCGTGCTGGCCAATGGCCTGGCGGGGAACCCGAAGTCCGAGCTCCAAAGTCCGAAGGCAAAGGGATTCGCCCTGTTCCAGGCTGCCCTGAGCCATGTCTGTCTTGAGCTGGCGAAAATGATCGTGCGCGACGGCGAAGGCGTGTCACGCTTCGTCACGGTGCGAGTGAACGGCGCCCGGTCCTTCGCCGATGCCGATGCCGCGGCGCGCGCCGTGGCGAACAGCGCCCTGGTAAAGACCAGTTGGCACGGCGGCGACCCCAACTGGGGCCGCATCATCGCCGCCCTCGGCTACAGCCCCGCAACCGTTGTGGAGGACAAGGTGGATATCGGCTACAGCGCGCCCGGCAGCCACAACATCCTCTGGAGCCTCAAACGCGGCCAGCCCACCGCGGCCACGTTCAAAGCCCTCTGCGCCGCGGTTGCGCCCAGGGAATTCGATCTCCATGTGAACCTTCATCTCGGGAAGGCGAGTGCCGTCATCTATGCCGCCGACCTGACGGAAGAGTATGTGGAGTTCAACAAGGGTGATGTGAACGATCCCGGGTCGCTGGGAGGGTGAAAGAGCCAATCCGAAGTCCGAAATCCGAAGGCAGGAACAAATGAGAGCACGCGTCTTGATAACACTGGTGGTTGCCCTTTTGACCCACGGCTTCTCCCCCATCCACGCGCAAGTAAACCCTTCCGGAAGCGGCAAGCTGGCCTTCACGGCGTCCGGCACGAATGAGTTCGCGTTCGACACCGGCGTGCTCAAAGGCAAGTTGCGCGCTGACGGCAAATCCCGGGGTCTGTCCTCGGTGGTTCACCAGCCCACGGGGATGACCCTGGATTCAAGCGTGGGCCTGTTCGGCCATTACCGCGTCTTCACCGCCAACAAGCGCTACGGCAGCGCCGCATGGGATTGGCCGAGCGAGGCGCGGCTGCGACCGGACGGCAGCGTGGAGGTCCACTGGCCATCGGCCGAAGACCGCCCCTTCGAACTGCGCGCCGTCTATCGCTGGGCCGCGCCGGATACCCTCGACCTGGAGACCAGCGTGCAAGCCAAAACCAACCTCGTGAAGTTCGAGTCCTTCCTGGCATCCTATTTCGCGGCGGGCTTCACTAACGCCAGCGTCTATGCGCTCTCGAACAGCCAGCAATGGCTGGAACCGGCTGACAAGAGCTTTGGCGTGTGGCAGGCCTTCCCGCGCGACGATCAAGCGGTGTCCATCATTCAGGATGGGCGCTGGACCTTTCTGCCAAGCCCGGTGGATTGGGTCATCCGGCCCCACCTGGCCAGGCCGCTTGGCATTCGTCGCTGCCCGTCAAATGACTTGCAGGCGGTGATTATGTCGCACAGCCCGGACTGCTTCGCGGGGCTCACCCCGTTCAGCGCTGAACCGCATCGCTCGATGTATCTCTCCCTCTTCGGCAATGACTTGAAGGCGGGGGAATCCGCGCGGGCGCGCGCGAGGCTGGTCATCGGGACCAACCCTGCAGTCGAAGCCATTGACCGGCTCTACGCCGACTATCTGCGCCAGCGCCGTTGAACGGAATACCAACCCGATGCAAAACCTCATTGCCAAAACAGCCGCCCTGCTGGAAGCGTTGCCCTACATCCAGAAGTTCAGCGGCGCCACCTTCGTCATTAAATACGGCGGCAGCTTCATGGACTCGCCAGACCCGGCGGTTCGCAACGGCGTCGCCCGTGACGTGGTCTTCCTCGAAGCGGTCGAGATCAACCCCGTCGTCGTCCACGGCGGCGGCAAGGCCATCACCCGAGCCATGGAAAAGGCCGGCCTCAAGGCCACCTTCCTCCAGGGCCAGCGCGTCACCGACGAAAGCACGGCCAGGATCGCCGACGAGGTTCTCTCCCGCGAGATCAACCCCGAAGTGGTCGCCGCCATCAATGCCCTGGGTGGCCTCGCCCAGGGATTCGCCGGGCCCGATATCTTCCGGTGCCGCCAGGCCCAGGTCAAAGGGGCCGACGGCCAACTCCTCGACCTCGGTTACGTGGGCGAAGTCATCGGGGTCAATACGGCCCCGCTGCTGGAATGCCTGGGAAGGGGCGTCACGCCTGTCATCAGCCCGACCGCCCGGGGCGAGGACGGCAAGATCTACAACTGCAACGCCGATGTCGCCGCCGCGCAAGCGGCGATCGCCCTGAACGCCCGGCGCCTGGTCTTCATGAGCGACGTGCCCGGCCTGATGCAAGACCCGAGCCAGCCCGACAGCCTCATCTCCCGCCTCAAGATCATCGAGGTGGACGGCTTGAAACGGCGAGGCGTCATTGACAAGGGCATGATTCCCAAGGTGGACAGCGCCGTGGCCGCCATCCAGGCGGGCGTGGAGAAAGTCTCCTTCGTGGATGGCCGCGTGCCTCACAGCGTCCTGCTGGAGATCTTCACCGACGCCGGCGTGGGTACCGAGGTCGTCCAGTAGCAGGAATCCACGAACTTCGAGACTACCGCCTTCGCTGGTATGCGGGAGCCAGGTTCCTGTATTCGGTCAACCGTGTTTCCTCCAAATCGTAACGGATGGGATTGGCGAGTTGAATCTGTAATTGTTGCAAGGGCGATTCGTCATTAGGTTGGGAATCACGTTGCCCCAACATTCCGCTTCCATCGGCGAAAACTCCTGCTAATGATATTCCTGATTCTTTTGACGCGCAGACCATGAAAGACATTGTTCCGCCGCCGCCGCCCATCGTGCGCAACGACGTGGCCGCGGTGCAGGCCCTCTTCCAGCAGAACGTCGTGCCCAGCTATGGCCGCTTCGATATCGTGCTCAGCCACGGGTCCGGCCCCTATATCTACGACCTTACCGGCCGGCGCTACCTCGATTTGGGCGGCGGCATCGCGGTCAGCTCGCTGGGCCACGCGCACCCGGCCATCACTGAGGCGCTGGTCGAGCAGTCGCGCAAGGTCATCCACACCTCGAATTTCTACTACCACGAGCCGCAGGGCCGGTTGGCGCAGGCGCTGGTTAGCCTCATCGGCCCCGGCAAATGCTTCTTCTGCAACAGCGGGGTCGAGGCCAACGAGGGCCTGTTCAAGCTTGCCCGCAAGTTTGGCCACGACGAGGGCCGCTTCGAGGTTCTCACGACCGCGAACTCCTTCCACGGGCGGACGCTGGCTGCCATTGCGGCCACGGGGCAGGAGAAGGTGAAGAAAGGGTTCGAGCCGAGCGTCCCGGGATTCCGGCAGGTGCCCTACAACGATCTCGCGGCCATGCGCGCCGCGCTCGCACCGGCGACCGCCGCGAGCATGGTGGAAGGAATCCAGGGGGAAGGCGGCGTGAC
>JAPLUA010000199.1 GCA_026397855.1 Verrucomicrobiota bacterium
ACTAACTGCCCCGCTAGGCGGAACGGGTAGGAGGGCGTTGGCGCGGCGACCCGCACCGTGACGGCACAACCTTGGCAGCCCTGTGCTTTGGGCGGTGCCTTATTAGCACCGCCCAAAGCGCAGGGGTTTCGTAGGGATGGGGGGATCTGCTCGCGCCTGGCGGGGGCAGGCGACGAAGTAAGCCGATCCCCGGCCAGGGCGAGCTAACTTCTGCGGGTAGAGCTGCAGCACGGCGACCCGTGTTGTGACTGCACAACCTCGGTTGCCCTGTGGTTTGTGCGGTGCCCCATTAGCACCGCACAAAGCGCAGGGACCTCGTAGGGATGGGGGGATGTGCTCGCCTGGCGTGGCGTGGGTGACGAAGTAAGCCGGACCCTACGCCAGGCGAGCTAGCTTCTGCGGGTGGGCTGGTTGCCCGGCGTCGGATGGGACGGCTGGCGTCGGCTCGCTCCGGCCGAGTAGCGCATACTGAACGGGGCCGCGGGGTCGTGCGAAAAGCGAGGGTGTCCCAATGCAAAGCCTGACGTGTAGCAAGACCCAAGGTAGCTAAACTGCCGGCACCCCGCAGCGTTTTTGAGGTACACGGACAGATGTAACTAGTGAACTGAGGAGCGGGGCGAGCGGCAGCGATGCCCCGCGGCCCAACGCAGACTGATATTCCAACCGAGGGGCATGCGATTAGGCGGGGGAAGGAGACATGCTGACATGTTGAGAAGGGGAATGGGAGGGATGGGAAGAATGGGGCGAGGTCTGATGCGTAGTGATTGTGCGATGCGGACTGGCGGCGGGGGCGAAGCGCGTCAAGGGGGTTGTGGAAGAAAATGTTGCAGCGGCCCGCAGCGCGAAGGATACCGCACGCAGCGGGACGCAACGGGGAAGGCGAGGCCGCATCTGATGGGACGAAATGTCGTGCTAGGGTGGCGCCGTGCCGGTGAACTCTACACATCCTGATTATGACGTGGCGGCCGTGGAATGGTCGCGGGCGCGTGATGTGATGGCGGGCGAGGATGCTGTGAAGGCCGGGGGCGAGAGGTATCTGCCTCGGCTAGAGTCGCAAACGGATGAAGAGTTTGCGTCGTATGTGAGGCGGGCGTCGTTCTTCAATGCCACGGCGCGTACGGCTGAGGCTTATCAGGGACTCATTTTCCGCCGACCTCCGTTCTTGAAACTTCCGGGCACGCGGGCGGCGGAAAATGGAAATCCGAAATCCGAGATCCGAAATCCGAAGGCAGATGGTGGGGCGGGTGTGGGGCGGGCGCTGCGGGATTTTGCTGACGATGTGGATTTGCTGGGGACCTCGCTGACGGCCTACGCGAAGATGGTGGTCGGGGATGTGATTGGGCTGGGGAGAGCTGGGACCCTCATTGACTGGGAGGATGTGGCGGAGCAGCGGGCTTATGCGGCGTTCTATCGGGCGGAGCAGATCATCAACTGGCGCGTGGAGCGGGTGAATGGGCGGAATGTGCCGACGCTGGTGGTGCTGGCGGAGAAAGCAGAGAGCGGAAAGCTGAAAGCCTCAATTGGAGTGGGCGAGGATGATTTCGAATCGTGCTTGGTGGAGCAGGTTCGGGTGTTGCGCCTGGTGCCGGGCCAAGACGGGGCTGTGTTCTACCGCGTTGATCTGTGGCAGGAGAAGGTGGTGGAACGGTCCTGGTTCGGCTTCGGCAAGCAGCGGGGCACGCGCGAGTGGGTGCTGGTGGACTCGCGGATTCCGCTCCGGCTGGGTAAAGCGCTGCCGCTGATTCCGTTCGTGTTTCATGGGC
>JAPLUA010000116.1 GCA_026397855.1 Verrucomicrobiota bacterium
ACCCGGCGCGCCTTCCTGAACGGACGAATTGATCTCGCGCAGGCCGAAGCGGTGGCCGACCTGATTCACTCGCGCACGGAGCTGGCGTTGCGCGCCGCCAATGAGCAGCTTGCCGGCAGCCTTTCCCGGCGCATCAATCAGCTCCGCGATGAGATGGTCGAGACCCTGGCCCACATCGAGGCGCACATTGATTTCCCCGAGGAGGATATTGCCCCCGACACCCGGGGCCAGCTTGTCGCGCGCCTCGATAACGGGGTGGCCTTCATGGATGAGCTGCTGCGCACCGCCAACGAGGGGCAGATCCTCCGCCGCGGCATCCGCGCCGCCATCGTCGGCCGGCCCAACTCCGGCAAATCCAGCCTGCTCAACCAGCTCCTCGGCCACGACAGGGCCATCGTGTCGCCCATTCCCGGCACAACCCGCGACACCATCGAGGAAACCGCCAACATCCGCGGCCTGCCGGTGGTCTTCATTGACACCGCCGGCCTGCGCGAGGCGCGCGACCAGATCGAGGCCGAAGGCATCCGCCGCAGCCGCCAGAGCCTCCAGCAGGCCGAGTTCATCCTGCACGTGCTCGATGAGTCTGAGCCGCTGACGGAGGCCGACCGGAATTACCTGGCCGAGTTCTCCGCCAAACGCCGCGTCCTGGTCCGCAACAAGTCGGATTTGCCCGCCCGGCTTTGCCTGCCATCGGATCTCAAATCACCGGTCGTGGAGGTGTCATGCCTGACCGGCAAGGGAATCGAGCTCCTCAAGGATGCGATCAAGGAGCTTGCCTGGTCGGGTGAGATCAAGGCGGAGATGTTGCAGGTGATGATCAACTCGCGCCACCAGGAGGCGCTGGGCCGGGCTCGCGCCGCGACCCTGCGCGCCGTGGACGCCTTGCGGACGGATCAGACCCTCGAACTGGTCGCCCTGGACCTGCGTATCGCGGTGAATGCCGTCGGTGAAATCGTCGGCAAGACCACCACGGAGGACCTGCTCGACGTGATCTTCAGCCGGTTCTGCATCGGGAAGTAAGACGGGAAGCTTCCGTCTCAAAGCCCCCCGGACGCCTGTGCCGGGATCGTCTCCGCGATCAGCGGGATCGCCGCAGGCGGCTGCGCGGAGATGTCGAAGGCCGCTTTCAGCCGGACGCACGCGGCCTCGGCGGCGGATCGGTCGGCAGCATGGATGCGCGCCAGCGGATCCCCGGCCTGGACGGCTTCCCCGGGTTTAAGGATGGCGTCCACCCCCACGTCGTAATTGAGGACGGAATCCTTGGTGAGCCGGCCGCCCCCCAGCTCGCGGATCACCTCCCCGACGATGCGGGCGTCGCACCGCGACACGAAACCGGACCCGGGCGCCTTCAATCCCATCACCACCGGCGCAGTGTGATCGAGCGCGAGCTTCCGTTCGTAGGCGGCCAGGTCGGCGCCCTGGGCGGCCAGCATTTCGTTCCACTTTGTCAGCGGCCGGCCGGAGGCCAGGCAGTCTGCGGCCTGCTGGCGGGCGGCGTCGAGCGATGGGGCCTTTCCCGTTTGCACCAGCAGGTGCGCGGCGCAGGCGAGGGTGAGGTCCCGGAGGTCGGTGGCGGAGGGGGATGCGTGATGCGTGATGCGTGATGCGGGGGAAGCGGGCTGCGGGGTGAGGCAGGCGACCGATTCCTTCACTTCGAGCCAGTTGCCGGCGGTGCGACCGAGGGGCGTATCCATGTTGGTGATCAGGGCCCGGGTATTAACCCCGCACTCGTTGCTGAGCGTTGCCAGCGCCCGGGCGAGTTCGCGGGCCTTTTCGAGCGTCGGCATGAAGGCCGCGCAGCCGAACTTCACGTCGATCACCAGCGCATCGAGGTTTTCAGCCAGCTTCTTCGAGAGGATCGAGGCCACGATGAGGGGGATCGAGGGAACCGTGCCCGTCACATCCCGCAGCGCGTAAAGCCCCTTGTCCGCCGGGACCATGCTGGCGGTCTGTCCGCACATGACGCAGCCGACGCCCTGGACAATTTCCGTGATCCGCCCGGTCGGCAGCAGCGTCTGGAAACCGGGGATGGAATCCATCTTGTCGAGCGTGCCGCCGGTGATGCCGAGGCCGCGGCCCGAAATCATCGGCACCCGGAAGCCAAGGCACGCCAGCAGGGGGGAGAGCGGCAGCGAAACCTTGTCGCCGATGCCCCCGGTGGAATGCTTGTCCACCAGCGGGCGCGGATCCTCCGGGAACCGCAGCACTTCGCCGGAGTCGCGCATCGCAAGCGTCAGCGCCCGCACCTCGGCCGGCTGCAACCCGCGGAAATAGACCGCCATCAGGAAGGCGGCCATCTGGTAGTCCGGGATCTGCCCGGCAGTAAAGGCGGCGACGATCGCCTTGACCTGGGCCGGTTCGAGTGTCTGGCCCTCGCGCTTGGCCTCGATGAGGCTGAGAAAATTCACAGGCCAAACTTGGCAAAGGCGGGCCGGAAGGCAACCCCAAATTCCGGCACCCGGCCCGTGCGCCCTGTCCCTTCCGGCGGTTGGACAGCCCGATAGAGCGGGCATGACCGCCATGGCGGCCAGGAACAACAGGAGCACAGCAACCGTATATTTCATCTTCATCTCACCCTATATAGGTCCACAAAACGTGTTACCTCGGTAACAAGCATAAAAGAATCTGCCGTTGTCGTCCAGGAAGGCAGCATCCCAGCTAGCCTGGAAATGTTACAAACGGCTCCAATGCCCTGCACCTGGACAGGGTGCCAGGGCGGTTGTGGCAATTCTTGCCAGCGAGGCCGATGGGCAGCACTATGGGGATGCTTTGCAGCCGCAGCCTCCCAAGCAGTTCGCCGACAGCCTTTCCGGGCTGATCGAGAGAGTTGCCTTCTTCAACGAGGAAAACGGTTTCGCCGTGCTCAGGGTGAAAGCCGGGGGGCACCGGGAGCAGGTGACGGTTGTGGGTTCGCTTCCATCGGTCAGTGCCGGGGAATGGGTGACTGCGGAGGGGCGCTGGGTGCGGGACCGGGAGTTCGGCCTCCAATTCCGGGCGGAGATGCTTGCCAGCACGGCGCCAACGACCCGGGAAGGCATCGAGAAGTACCTGGGCAGCGGCATGGTCAAGGGCATCGGCCCCGTTTATGCCAGGAAGCTTGTAGCCGCTTTCGGAGAGCGCATCTTTGACACCATCGAGCAGGAATCCGCCCGGCTGGAAGATGTCGAGGGCATTGGCCCCAAGCGCCGGAGGCGCATCAAGGAGGCGTGGGCGGAGCAGAAAGTCATCCGCCAGATCATGGTGTTCCTCCATTCCAACGGCGTCAGCACGAGCCGGGCGGTGCGCATCTACAAGACCTACGGCGAAGATGCCATCGAGAAGGTCCGCTCGGACCCTTACCGGCTCGCCAGGGATATCCATGGCATCGGGTTCAAGACTGCCGACCAGATCGCCCGGAAGATCGGCATCCCGGCCGATTCCCTGATCCGTGCCTGCGCCGGACTGAGCCACGTGCTCACCGAGGCCACGGGGGAAGGCCATTGCGCCCTGCCAATGGAACTGCTGAGGGACGAGGCGGGCAAGCTGCTGCTCGTGGACGACAGGATTGTGACCGAGGCGTTGGAGCGCACGCTGGCGTCAGGGGAGTTGGTAAAGGAGACCATCAACGGGCAGGAGTTGGTCTTTATCCCGCACCTGAAGCGGGCCGAGGAGAGCATTGCGGCCCGGGTCAGGAGCCTCTCGGCTTCGCCACCCGTTCTCCCTGTCGTTGATTTCGAGAAGGCCGTTGCCTGGTGCCAGGACAAAACCGGCAAGGACCTTGCCCCCAGCCAGCGCGAGGCCCTCAAGCTCGCCCTGACAAGCCGGGTCCTGGTAGTCACCGGCGGCCCCGGCGTCGGCAAGACAACCCTCGTCAACGCCATCCTGCTGATCCTTCGGGCCAAGAAGGTGCGCTGCCTCCTGTGCGCTCCCACCGGCAGGGCCGCCAAGCGCCTTTCGGAGGCGACGGGCATGGAAGCCAAAACGATCCACCGCCTGCTGGAGGTCCAGCCGGCCACGGGCGGGTTCAAGCGCAACCAGGCCAACCCCCTGGACTGTGATCTCCTGGTAGCCGATGAAATGTCCATGGTGGATGTGCCGCTCATGAGCCGGCTGCTCGACGCCCTGCCGGCCCGGGCCAGCCTGCTCCTGGTGGGGGACATTGATCAGCTGCCATCCGTGGGGCCGGGCATGGTGCTGCGGGACCTGATCGAAAGCAAAGTCGTGCCGGTGGTGCGCTTGACCGAGGTGTTCCGGCAGGCGGCTGGCAGCCGGATCATCACCAATGCCCACCGGATCAACGAAGGCCAGATGCCCGAGGTTCCCCCCAAGGGCGGGGAGTCAGACTTTTTCTTCATTGACCGGGCCGAGCCGGATCAGATCTCAGCGATGCTGGTGGAGATGGTCAAGTCCCGCATCCCCGCCAAGTTCGGGTTCGACCCTATCCGGGACATCCAGGTGCTTTGCCCGATGAACCGCGGGTCGCTGGGGATCAGGGAACTGAACGTGAGACTCCAAAACGAACTGAATCCCGCCCGTGCCGACGAACCGGTGGTGGAGAAGTTCGGCTGGCAGTTCCGGAAGCGGGACAAGGTGATCCAGACCGCCAACGACTACGAGAGGGATGTTTTCAACGGGGACATCGGCCAGGTGGTGGGGATAGATCCGGTGGAGCAAGAGGTCATAGTCCGGTTTGACCAGCGCGAGGTTGCCTACGATTACGGGGAGTTGGACGAGGTGTCGCTGGCTTACGCGATCACCATCCACAAATCACAGGGATCGGAGTTCCCTGTGGTGGTCACGCCGCTGGCCATGCAGCAATACATGCTCCTGCAGCGCAACCTCGTTTACACCGGCATCACGCGCGGCAAGAAACTGGTCGTGCTGATTGGCCAGTCGAAGGCGCTGGGGATGGCGGTCCGGAACAACCAGACGGAGAGCCGGTTTTCAGGGCTGCTGGCGAGGTTAGTCGGCGATGCGCAGCTTTAGCTGGGATTTCCCGGTCGCCCCGGCCTGCTTCACGAAGGCCCGGGTTTCCCATCGCCAGAAATGATGCGGGGGTCGGCTTTTTTCGATTCACGCTTTCTGGCGCTGATGTGCGATATTGCTGGCGTAGAGGTAGATTGGACGGAACGAACAATTTGCGCGTTATGAAATACTCCGACATCGGGAAGATCCAGGAAGCGGGGCTGATCACAGCCGAGCAGCAACGCCAGATCATCGAACACTTCAAGCTGAAGGAAGAGGGCGGCAGGTTCCTGGCGGTCATCTCGTTCGTGGGCGCTGTGCTGGTCGGCTGCGGCATCATCCTGCTCATCGCCTCAAACTGGGATGAGATTCCCCGCGGGGTCAAGATCGCCGTCGGCCTGGCGCTGATGCTGGGCGCGCACGGTGCGGGCTGGTACCTGCGCGAGGTGAACGGCCACTACCAAAAGAACGGCGAGGCGCTGCATTTGGTCGGCGCCGGCCTTTTCCTCGGCAACATTGCCCTGATCGGCCAGATCTATCACCTGTCCGCGCGCCCGCCCAATGCCTTTCTGCTATGGTGGGCAGGCATCGCGGCCCTGCCCTGGTTGCTCCGCTCGAAGGCCCTGCACATTCTTTGCCTGCTCGCTTTCGGCCTGTGGTTCGGCCTGGAGATCAACCAGCAGGGGAGCCCGATCTATTTCGGGAACGACGAGTGTCAAATCCTCCTCTACTCCCTCCTGGGCCTGGCCTGCGTGGGCGGCGCTTATTGCCTCCGCCAGACTTCCTTCGCCGAGTTCGCATCCCCCACGGAGAAACTTGGCTTGCTGGCCTTTCAGATCTTCGCCTACCCGTTGACGTGGGCTGATTTCTACCGCCAGCATGACGCCCTGGCCATGTCTCCCTGGATATTCCCCGCGCTCGCGGTGCTGGTGTTGGTGCTCCTTGCCGTCGGCGTGCCCGCCCTGACCGACCTGACCCGGCAGTGGCGCTGGACCTGGGGGCTGACCCTGGTGGCAGGGATCGGCCTGCTGGCGGGCGAGCTGTTTATTGCGCCGCGCTGGTCCACCGGTTATGGCCACAACAATCCCGGCTATCACTGGCTGTGCGCCGTCGTCCTCTTCCTCCTCTGCCTGCTCGAAATACAGGTGGGCGTCCAGCGCCGTTCCGAATCCCTCGTCAACCTCGGCATCACTTTCATCGCCCTCATTATCATCGCCACGTATGTCAGCCTGTTCGGCTCCATGGCGCGCACCGGCCTGATGTTCCTGGTGGGCGGGGTGTTCCTCATCGTGTTCGGCATTTACCTGGAGAAGAAGCGCCGCGCGCTCATGCAGCAAATGAAGTCCCCAAGCAACTGAGATTCTGAGGTGATTATGAAACTGAAACTACTGGCCCTCGTGCTCACCCTCCAAACCGCCTGGATTCTCGGCACAACGTTCGTCCAGGAACGCGCGCTCTCCAGCGGCACCGTCGTCCTGCTGGAGACCCGCCCCGTGGACCCGCGCGACCTGCTCCGGGGCGACTACGTGATCCTCAGCTACAAGATCAGCGATGTTGCCCTCGACCTCTTCACGCCCCCGCGCCCCACCTCCCTGGCCCCGGGCCAGACCATCTATGTCGCGTTGGAGCCGCGCGGCCAGTTCCACGAAGCCGTGCGCGCGTCCACCGATCCGATCCGCCCCGCCGCCGGGCAGGTGGTGCTCAAAGGCCACAAACGAGCCTGGGGGGACGCTGCTGCCTCAACCGTGCAGATCGAGTATGGCCTGGAGCGCTACTACGTCCGCGAAGGCACGGGCAATCCGCGTGGAAAGCTCACCGTCCAGGTTGCGGTGCCGTCCTCGGGACAAGGGCGGATTAAGGAAGTGTTGGTGGACGGCAAGCCCTACGCCCAGGCCATGAAAGACGTGGCGCGGTAAAGCTCCCGTGCGGCGGCACAGCCGCCGCCCATGACCGCCGCCAGGCAAGACAGGTTGCGGCTATGCTCCCGGGCAGCACTGCAGAACGATGCGTCGGCGCATCCATCTCTATCCCCAGCATTGGCTCACCCCGATGTGTGAAGGAGATTGGCTCGCAGCGCCGGCTTGGACAATTCGCCTTCCCAGCGGCTGATGACAACCGTGGCGACACCATTGCCGACCAGGTTGGTCAGCGCGCGACACTCACTCATGAACCGGTCAATGCCCACGAGCAATGCCAGCGACTCAATGGGGATGCCCGGCACGGTGGTCAGGGTGGCGGCCAAAGTGACAAATCCGGCGCCGGTCACGCCGCTCGCGCCCTTGGACGTGAGCATCGCCACGACCAACAGCGCGACCTGGTGGGACAGGTCCAAAGGCGTGTTGGTGGCCTGCGCCAGAAACATCGCCGCCATCGCCATGTAGATGTTGGTGCCATCCAGGTTGAAACTGTAGCCGGTCGGAATGACCAGGCCGACGGTGGATTGCGCGCAGCCGAGCCTTTCCATTTTCCGGATCATGCCCGGCAACGCCGTCTCGCTGGAACTCGTGCCGAGCACGAGCAGCATCTCCTCCTTGATGTAGGCCAGAAAGCGAAAGATGGAAAAACCGCTCCCCCACGCAATGGAGCCGAGCACAATGATGACGAACAATCCCGCCGTCAGGTAAAACCCCGCCATCAGGGCTAGCAATTTGTTGAGCGCGCCGAGACCGTAGCTCCCGATGGTGAATCCCATCGCGCCGAATGCGCCGATGGGCGCGGCTTTCACAATGATGCCCATCACGCCGAAAAAGAGCCCGCCCAGGTGCTCCATCACCTGCAGGTAAACCCGGCCCCGCTCCCCCATCGCCGCAATCGAGAAAGCCGCCAGGATCGAGATGAGCAACACCTGCAGCAAATCACCCGACACAAACGCCTCCAGAAAGGTCCGTGGGATGATATTGAGCAGAAAATCCGCCAGGCTCATTGCGTGCGCCTTCTCGGCGTAGGCTTTGGAGATGGACGGATCGAGCGTGGAGGCGTCTATGTTGAACCCGGCCCCCGGCTTGAGCAGGTTGACCACCACCAGTCCGATGACCAGGGCCAGCGTGGAGACGGCCTCAAAATAGAGCAGGGTTTTGAAGCCGACACGGCCCAACTTCTTCAAGTCGCGCATGGAAGCGATGCCGTGGACGACCGTGCAGAAGATGATCGGCGCGATGATCATCTTGATGAGCTTGATGAACCCGTCGCCGAGCGGCTTCAGCGACTTGCCGAGCTCCGGCCAGGCCCAGCCTACCACGATACCGAGCGCGACCCCGGCCAGCACCTGGAGGTAGAGCACACGATACCACGGCCGCCGTCGGCCCGGTTCCGTGCTCGAAGAGATGTTGTTCATCTCCCCTGAGCATGGCCTCTTGGGGCGGCCAATGCAACCTGCGCGTAGCCCGTGGACGGCTCACCTATGGCTGATTCACGAATGTGATAATGCTGTGGAATAGCGGGCGGTTACGAGTGAGAAGGCCTTTTGAGACTGTTTGGCGTCCATGGCATCAAAAAAGCCGCTCAGGGT
>JAPLUA010000084.1 GCA_026397855.1 Verrucomicrobiota bacterium
ACTTTTGTTCGTGGAAGCCGACCCTAGGCTATTCCGAGCTTCTCATAGATTGTCTTTTGCAGTTCCTCTGGCTCCACAGCTCTCCGGAGTCGGTAGGTTTTGCCGCCCTTGGTGGGCACCACGATCGTGGTGTAGCAATGGGTTTGCAGCACCCGTCGAATGGTTTTCCAGCTCCGACCTTCGCTTCCAACATGGCCTGGATCCAGCATAGTCTCAGCCATGGGAGTTGCGCCCGCCGGTTTTTCCCGCATTGACCAGGCGTCGCCAGGGGGGATAGTTTTCCCGAAAGCTGCTTTGACTCAAGCTAAGGCAATTCGATGAAAAAAGAGACCCACAGAACCCTTGCAACCCTTTCGCTGATTCTCATCCTGGCGCCCGGCTGTATGGCGGTCAGGCCCAGGCAGGAGGCCGGCAAGCCCGCGATCACCTCCAGGGAGTTGGTCAAGACCTCCAGGAGCTGGGATGGCAAACTCCTGCCTGCGTATCCGCCCGGACAGCCCGAGGTCACAATCCGGCGTATCACCCTGCCTGCGGGGGCCCGGCTCGAAACCCACAGTCATCCGGTGATCAATGCCGGCCTGCTGGTCAGCGGTCAGCTCACAGTCGTGTCTGGAAATGGAAAGACCCTGCACCTGAAAGCGGGGGACCCGATTGTCGAACTCGTGAACACGGCCCACTATGGCATCAACGAAGGGCCGGCTCCGGCGGAAATCGTGATCGTTTATGCCGGTAGCGTGGGCACCCCCACATCCGTTATCAAACAGCGGTAGGGTGAAACGACGACGCCTCCTGTCTCGCCCAGGTGTCCGCCGCCAGGATCTGCTCCAGGGTCGGATGGGACACCACCTCGTGGCGGCTCAAGGCCTGGCTCACCATTTCGGAGATCTGGGGGAAGCTGATCCGCCGGTTCAGGAATGCCTCGACGGCAACCTCGTTGGCGGCGTTGAAAACCGCCGGCAAAGTCCCGCCCACCTCCCCTGCCCTGCGCGCCAGGTTCAAAGCCGGAAATCGATCCGGGTCCGGCTCCTCGAATGTCAGGCTGCCCAGCGTCGCCAGGTTCGTTTGCACGCGGTCGCTGCAAGCGCGCTCGGGGTAGGTCAGGGCATATTGGATCGGCAGGCACATGTCCGGCGTCGAAAGCTGCGCCAGCATGCATCCGTCCACAAACTCGACCATGGAGTGGACCACGCTCTGCGGATGCACCACCACCGACACCCGGGGCATCTCGATATCGAACAGCCAGCGCGCCTCGATCATCTCCAGCCCTTTGTTGAAGAGCGTCGCCGAATCAATGGTGATCTTGCGGCCCATCACCCAGGAAGGATGCTTGAGGGCGCGCTCGACGGTAATGCCCGGAAACTCCTCCTTCGGCGTCCTGCGAAACGGTCCGCCAGACGCCGTCAGCCATAACCGGCGGACCGACCCGGGCGGCTTGCCGTCCAGGCACTGGAAAATCGCCGAGTGCTCGCTGTCCACCGCCAGCACCTTCACCCCGTGCTCGCGCGCCTCGCGCATGACGATCTCTCCCGCCATGACCAGGATCTCCTTGGACGCCACGGCGATGTCCTTGCCGGCGCGAATCGCGGCCAGCGCGGGCGCCAACCCGCCCGTGCCCACGATGGCGATCAGGACAATATCCGCAGCCGGCAGAGTGGCCAGCTTCACGAGCCCTTCGGCACCCGAAAACACCTCCGTGCCCGTGCCCAGCACATTGCGCAACTCGCGCGCCTTGGCCGGATCGGCGATGCAGATCGCCTCGGGCCGATGCTTGCGCGTCTGCTCCAACAGCAGCTCCATGTTATTCCCGGCCCCCAGCCCCAGCAGCCGGATCCGGTCCGGAAGATCCTCGGCCACTTTGATGGTGCTGGTGCCGATGGAGCCAGTGCTGCCTAGAAGTACGACGTTACGCATTTTCGATTTACGCGACTCTAGCGATTGGATGCGCGGGCTGTCTTGGCCGAGGCCACGACAATTGCCAGGATTTCGTTGCCCTCTTGCATGAGGCTGTTCAGACGGCGCTCTTTCACGAGGTTGTTTTCCACGAGCAGTTCCATCCAGAAGAGCGACTCGTCGCACTCTTCCTCCACGATGCGGAGCTTGTTGAGAAAGTCGGCCGTGGATTTGGCCCGGCAAACCGCGCGGTAATTGGCGCCGACCGACGTTCCGCTGCGGAGGAGTTGCATCCCCAGCGTCCGCGCCACCCACCTGTCCGGCAGCGCCCCGCACAGCTTAACGATGCGGTTCGCATAAGCTTTAGTCCGTGCCTTCATTTCATCGCGAGTCATAATGTGATCTCCAGTTCCTCTAAAGCCGCGTAAATCGTATATCGTAAATCGTATATCTCAAATCACCTGCCGTGAGTCAGAATAAGCCGCAGATAGAGGTACATAACGGGCGCATTAAACAACAGGCTGTCCAGCAAGTCGAGTATGCCCCCAATGCCGGGGAAAAACCTGCCCGAATCCTTCAGCCCGGCTTCGCGCTTGAAGAGCGATTCTATCAGATCCCCCACCACCGCCCCGACGCTCAGGATGATCCCGAGAATGGTGGCATGTATCCAGTTCATCCCGGCCATCTTCGACCCGAGGAAATGCACGAAGAGGAGGCTGGCGAGGGTCGAGACCACGATGGCCCCGACAAATCCCTCCCAGGTCTTGCCCGGACTGATGCGTGGGATCATCTTGTGCCGCCCGATCAGCGACCCGGTGGCGTAGGCACCCGTGTCGCTGAGCTTGGTGATCAGCACAAAATAGAGCAGGTAGTAATGCCCCTCCACGCCCGGGAAGAAATTGATCTTCTGGATGAAGTTCAGCAGCCACGGCACATACATGAGGCCGAAGAGCGTCGTGGAGATCGCCAGGATCCCCGCCGTGTTGCTGCGCGAGAGAAACTGCCGCACGCAGAGCCCGAGCACGAACAGGATGAGGAAGCCGGTCTCAAAGTCATTCACCCAGGCCGGCGAGCCTGTGGGGCCCAACTGCCCGGTGAGATTCAGAAACGTCCCCACCATGAGCAGGATGCCGCCGAAAATCCCCCAACGCTCAAAGCACACCAGGCCCCTCTTCGCCGCCAGCCCATAGAACTCCGCAAGCCCCGTCACGGCCAGGAGCACCATAACCCCCAGGAACACGTAGTCCGAGAGCATCCGGTTGCTCGAAAACAATGCCGTCAGGACAATCGTCCACAGCACGATGAAGCTGGACAGCCGGCGGAAGAAAATCTTCAGCTTCGAATCCGGTGACTGAGCGGCTGGCGCGGCGGGAGGGGTCATGGGGTGTTGGAGGGGTTAAGGGAGTTGAGAAGTTACATGAGTTACATGACTTACCTTAGTTGCAAGGGGCTCGACGGCACGCACGACAACCTGCGCACGAGCGCTCCACGCTCCCACGCTCCACGCTCCACACGCTCCCCCGCCCCCACCGCTCTCATAGCGCACCAAATCGGCGGTGCCGACGATTATACTCCTCCAGCGCCGCGCAGAATTGCGGCTTGCGGAAATCCGGCCAGAGCGTCGGCGTGACCACCAGCTCCGTGTAGGAAATCTGCCAGAGCAGGAAGTTGCTCACCCGCATTTCCCCGCTCGTCCGGATCAGCACATCCGGGTCCGGGACGTTGCGCGTGTAGAGGTGCTGGGCAAAGATCTGTTCCGTGATGTCAGGCGGATCGAGTTCGCCGGCCTTCACCTTCTGCGCGACGCTGCGCACGGCATCCACGATCTCCGTGCGCCCGCCGTAGCTCAGCGCCATGATCAGCGTCAGCCCGTTGTTCTTCGAGAGGGTCGCGATGGACTTCTTCAACTGCTCCTGCACGTTGTCCGGCAGCCGGTAAACCTGCCCGATGATTTGCAGCCGCACGTTGTTCTTGTTCAGCTCGGGCGTCTCCGTCTTGAGGTAATGCACCAGATACTTCATCAGGGCATCCACCTCTTCCTTGGGCCGGTTCCAGTTCTCCACGGAAAAGGCGTAGAGCGTCAGGTACTTGATGCCCAGCTCGCCGGCAGTCCGGATGATGACTCGCGCCGATTCCGCCCCCATGCGGTGGCCCTCGATGCGCGGAAGATGGCGCTCACGGGCCCAGCGGCCGTTGCCATCCATGATGATCGCCACATGCCGCGGCAGCGAGGCTTGAGCTTCGGAACTCAGATGGGCCGCCGGCGCGCTCACTCAGATCAGGATCGTCTGCTCCCGTCCCGGGCCCACGGAAGCGATGGCCAGTTTGGCGCCGGTCAACTCGGCCAGGGCCTTGAGATAGGTGCGGGTCTTCGCTGGCAGATCGCTCATCTTGCGGGCGCGGTCGGTGGGTGTGCGCCAGCCGGGGAACTCGGCGTAAACCGGCTGGCAGCGCGCCAGCACCTCGATGTCATTGGGCACATAGTCATACTGCCGGTCGCCGTCGCGGTAGCCGATGCACACTTTGATCGTTTCGAGCGAATCCAGGCCGTCAATATTGGTGATGGCCAGGTCATCAATGCCGTTCACCATGGCGGCGTGGCGCGTGGCCACGGAATCGAACCATCCGCAGCGGCGCGGCCGGCCCGTGGTCGCGCCGAACTCCCGACCCATCGCGTGGAGCATGTCGGCAATCTCCGCGTTCTCGGTCGGCAGCGGCCCTTCGCCGACGCGTGTGGTGTAGGCCTTCATCACGCCCACAACCCGGTCTATCCGGTGGGGCGGGATGCCCGAACCAGTGCAGGCGCCGCCCGCGGTGGTGTTGGACGAGGTCACGAACGGGTATGTCCCATGGTCAATGTCCAGGAACGTGCCCTGCGCGCCCTCGAAAAGAATGTCGTCGCCGCGCCGGACGGCCTCATGCAGCAGGATCACCGTGTTGGCGACAAAGGGTTTCAGGTAATCTCCCGCCGCGCGATACTCCTCATGGACCTTCTTGAAGGAGAGCGGTTTGGCGCCGAAGGCCTTCAGGATCCCGTTGTTCTCTTTGATCTTCAGTTCAAGCTGCTGCTTGAAGCGCTCCGGCTTGACCAGGTCAACCACCCGCAAGCCCGTGCGCGCCGCCTTGTCGCCGTAGGCCGGGCCGATGCCGCGCTTGGTCGTGCCGATCTTGTTCTTGCCTTTGACGATCTCGCGCTGGGCGTCCAGTTCCCGGTGATAGGGGAGGACCAGGTGGGCGGTCTCGCTCAGGTAGAGGTTGCGGTCAATCTTCACGCCGAGCTTGCGCAGACCCTCGATCTCCTCGACGAGGCTCACCGGGTCCACCACCGCGCCGTTGCCGATGACGCAGACCTTCTGCTTGCGCAGGATGCCAGACGGGACCAGGTGCAGGACGTACTTCTGTCCCTTGATATGCACCGTGTGACCGGCATTGTTGCCGCCTTGCGTGCGAACCACCACGTCCGCCTGCTCGGTGAGCACGTCAATAATCTTGCCTTTGCCTTCGTCGCCCCATTGGGCGCCGACTAGAATCGTATTGGCCATAGTGTTAGAACGCGGGTGGCCGTCCTGGCGCGGACTCGTCCGCATCTCAGGTTCGGCCCACAATAAAAAACCCCCGAACCTGCATTCGGGGACAAAAGCGCTCAGCTCTTGCGGGCACAAATTAAGGAGCCCCCCTCCCCCATGTCAACGATGGAACATTCCCTTTTCCGATTCGGGAGGATTGGCTATGTTGTCTTGTGACAACGCGCAATTCATACCCGGCAACCCCTTAACCCCACAACGCGCCATCCAGCATGCCTCCCTTTGCCTCCCAACTGGCCGATCTGCCCGCCCTGAACCAGGTGGCGGTGCCCGACCTCTGGCAGCAGCAGGCGGTGACCGCCTTGCGCGAGGGATGCGACGTGGTCGTCCAGGCACCCACGGGGGCTGGCAAGACGATGGTCTTTGAGCTGTGGTCCAACCAGGGCAGGAACCGCGGCCAGGCCATCTATACCGTGCCGACGCGCGCGCTGGCCAATGACAAGCTCGCGGAATGGCGCGCCCGCGGCTGGGATGTCGGCATCGCCACCGGCGACCTGGCGGAAAACCTGGGCGCACCCGTGCTGGTCGCCACGCTCGAGACGCAGAAGAATCGGCTGATCCAGGGGGATGGCCCCACGCTGCTCGTCGTGGACGAATACCAGATGATCAGCGACAAGGACCGGGGCCTCAATTACGAACTGGCCATCGCGCTGGCACCGCCGCAAACCCAGTTGCTGCTCCTGAGCGGCAGCGTCGGCAACCCGCAGGATGTCGTCAAATGGCTCCAACGGCTGGGCCGCAAGGCGATGCTCATCCGCCACGACCATCGCCCCGTGCCGCTGGAGGAGGTCCACGCCAACAGCCTGAGCTACCATCTGCCGTCGGAAATCCAGGGCTACTGGCCGCGGCTCGTGGCCAAGGCGCTCGCCGAGGACTTGGGGCCGATCCTGATCTTCGCCCCGCGCCGCCAGGCCGCCGAGTCCATGGCCAACGAGCTGGCGCGGCAACTGCCGACCCCCAACCCGCTCCAGCTCAGCGCCGAGCAGAAGCTCGTGGTCGGCGATCACCTGGCCAAGCTGCTCAAGAGCCGGGTCACCTATCATCACAGCGGCCTGATCTACGGCGCGCGCGCGGGAGTGATCGAGCCGCTGGCCAAGGCGGGCCAGCTCCGGGTGGTCGTCGCCACGATGGGCCTGGCCGCCGGCATCAATTTCTCGCTGCGCAGCGTCGCCCTCGCCGGCGAAACCTACCGGCGCGACGAGGCGGAGCAAATGCTCAAACCCGAGGAACTCCTCCAGATGTTCGGCCGCGCGGGCCGCCGCGGGCTCGACGAAACCGGCTTCGTGTTGATCACCCCCAACGAGCTGCGCCTGCTCGACTCCCATCCCTGCCACCTTTCGCGCAGCGGGGCCGTGGACTGGTCCGCCCTGCTCGGGCTCATGACCGCCGCCGCGCAGCAGGGACGCGATCCTTTCCGCGAGGCCGTCCGCGCCCAGGAACGCCTTTTCACCATCAAACCCATCGTCCTCGGCGTGGAGGAATCCCTGCGCCATCCGGAGGTTCCCTGCCGCCTGCGGACCGACCCCGAGCGAGCCCGCCACGTCCGCAAGCGCGTCCGGGAGATGCAGAACAGCCGCGGGGAGTGGGA
>JAPLUA010000150.1 GCA_026397855.1 Verrucomicrobiota bacterium
ACCTCGGCGTGAATGTCCCGGCTGCGCCCGTCTTCGCCTTCGTGGTCGGCGCCGTGGTCTTCTTCCTCTGCGCCAAGATGGGCCTGCAATCGGCAGTGGTGCCGGTCTCCGGTGCGCTGGCTGAAGCGACCAAGTAAAAGGATCGCTGGCTTTCAAACCCGCCTCGCGCCCCTCGGGGTCGAGGCGGGTTTTGCTTTCTATGGGGAGTCCCTGGAGGCAGTGCGGTTGGATTATGGAGTTGCCACGCGAGGACGCGGGCATCCTTCCCCTTCAATTCCCGCTCATCCCTCCGCGTCGTCACCCTCCGCTCGTCTCTCCCATCGGCGGGGCGCGCGTTCAGGCAGGCTCATGTCCACCCTCGCGTAGTAGGTCTCCTCGCCGAAGCGGTCGTCGGCTGCCTCTTGCAGCGCCCTCGATGGCGCCACGCAGAACTTGTCATGCGTCTCCATGAAGATGACCTCGCCCGCGGGGCGGAGGAAACAGAGGAACAGGGGGCATTTGCCCGGATGCGCGGCGACCAGTTCGCGGATTGACTCCAGGTGCCCTGGGTTGATGTGCGCGGTGTGGAGGCGCAGGTGGACCTGCTTGGTGTAGCGCAGCGGCGCGTCATCCAGCGGCATGATTTCCTGCGGAAAGATCTTGGGCCGGTCATCGCCAGTATTGACCTCCCCGATGACGAGGATGGCTCTGCCGGGAGCGAGCAGCTCGCGGTATTTGTCGTAGTTTTCGTTCAGGCAAAGCAACTGCACCGAGCCCTCCTGGTCTTCGAGGGTGGCCAGGCAGTAGGGTTTGCCGCTCTTCTTGGACACCCCGTTCTGCACCGCGGCGACCAGCCCGCCGATGCGGGTGAGGCTGCGCGAGGGCACCTGCGCGAGGGTCGAGGTGTTGGACAGCGCATATTTCTCGAGGATAGGCACGTAGGGCGTCAGCGGATGCCCGGTCACATAGAACCCGAGCAGCTCCTTCTCTTGCGCCAGCAACTGGTGGTCCGGCCATTCCGGCAGGCTGGCTGTGGACTCCGCCTGCCGATGGGACGGCTCTTCCAGGGCGCCAAACAGTGAGGCCTGCCCGCGCTGGCGGTCGGCGATGATGCCCGCCGCGCGCGCCAGGGTCCGCTCAACCTGCACGAACATCGTGGCGCGCGTCTGGCCCAGGCAGTCACACGCCCCGCACTTGATGAGGGCCTCCAGCGCTTTGCGGTTGACCGCGCGGCCGTCCACGCGCTCGCACAGGTCGGCCAGTGTCCGGAAGCTGCCGCCCTCCCCGCGGCCCTTCAGGAGGGCTTCCACTGCGATCTCGCCGACGCCCTTGATGGCAGCCATCCCGAAACGGATGGCCAGGGCGGGACGGGTGTCCGACGCGTGCCCTGCCGCGGCCGAGGCCGCAGGCGGGGAGGCCGGGGCGGCTGCTTTTCTTTGCGCCGGCGCAAAATGGACGCGGCTCTCGTTCACGTCCGGCGGCAGCACCTCGATGCCCATCCGCCGGGCCTCGTTGATATAGAGGCTGAGCTTGGCCGTGTCCGCCATGTCGTTGGTCATCATGGCGCAGAAGAACTCAACGGGGTAGTTCGCCTTGAGGTAGGCGGTCTGGTAGGCGACGATCGCGTAGGCGGCGGCGTGCGATTTATTGAAGCCGTAGCCGGCGAACTTCTCGAGCAGGTCGAAGACCTGGTTCGCCTTGGCGGCGGGGATGTTGTTCACCTTGGCGCAGCCTTTGACGAAGACATCGCGCTGCTGGGCCATTTCCTCCGCCTTCTTCTTGCCCATGGCGCGGCGGAGCAGATCCGCGCCACCGAGGGTATAGCCGGCCAGCACCTGGGTGGCCTGCATGACCTGCTCCTGGTATACCATGATGCCGTAGGTCTCGCGGCAGATCGGCTCCAGCAGCTCGTGCTCGTATTCAATCTTCACCTGGCCGTGCCGGCGGCTGATGAATTCCGGGATCAGCTCCATCGGCCCCGGCCGGTAGAGGGCGATCAGCGCCGTGATATGCTCGACGGAGCTGATCTGGAACTTCCGGCACAGGTCGCGCATTCCGCCCGATTCAAGCTGGAACACCCCCAGCGTGTTGGCCTTGTTGAGCAGGTCGTAGGTCTTCGCGTCGTCGAGCGGGAGGCTGTCAATCGGCACCTCCGTGCCGCACGTCTGATGGACCATCTCGCAGGTGTTGCGGATGACGGTGAGGGTCTTGAGCCCGAGGAAGTCCATCTTCAGCAGCCCCAGGTTCCCGACCGGCCCCATGGCGTACTGGGTGACGGTGACGCCGTCTTCGTCCTGCTTGAGCGGCAGCAGGTTGACCAGCGGCTGGTCGCCGATGACCACGCCCGCCGCATGCACGGACGCGTTGCGCGTCAGGTCCTCGAGGACAAAGGCGGTGTCCAGCAGCTCGCGCGTGACCTCCTCGCTCTCGTAGGCCTGCTTGAGCTCCGGCGACTGCTTGAGCGCCTTTTCCAGGGACATCTTCAGGTCTGCCGGGATCATCTTCGCCAGCCGGTCGCATTCGCCGTAGCTCAGCCCCATGACGCGGCCCACGTCGCGCACGACGGACTTGGCGCCCATGGTGCCGAAGGTGATGATCTGGGCGACGGCGTCCCGCCCGTATTTCTCCCGCACGTACTCGATGACATCGGCGCGGCGGTCGTCTGCGAAATCAATGTCAATATCGGGCGGGTTGACGCGCTCCGGGTTGAGGAAGCGCTCGAACAGCAGCCCGTAGCGGATCGGGTCCACGTTGGAAATCTCCAGCAGGTAGGTGACGATGGAGCCGGCCGCCGAACCGCGCGCCACGCAGGCGATGCCCTTCTCGTGCCCGTAGCGGATGAAATCACCGACGATCAGGAAGTAGCTGAGGAAGCCGGTCTTCTCGATCACTTTCAATTCGAGCTGGAGGCGGTCAATGACCACCTTGACCGCCGCGGCCACTGCAGGGTCCAGGACGCCGGGTGCGGCCTGGTGCGCGGCATCCGGGGATTGATCCCTGGCGGCGGGCGGTCCCGGGGGACTTTGGGCTTTGGACTTTGAGCCCTGAACTTCCCGGCACGTCGGCAGCCGCCGGGGATCTTCGACGCCCTCGATAATGAACTCGTGCCCCTCGACGCGCGTCAGGATGCCATAGCGTTTGCGCAGGCCATCGCCCAGGAGGTGGCGCAAATAGCCGTCCCGGGTGAAGTGTTCAGGCGGATGGAATACCGGGTAATGCAGCTTGCCGAACTCGATCTCCAGGTTGCATTTCTCGGCCACCTCCAGCGTGTTGCGCACCGCCTCGGGGACTTCGGTGAAGCGGGCCGCCATCTCCTCCGCGGATCGCAGGTAGAACTGCTTTTCGGCATACCTCATCCGCTTCGTGTCGGTGAGCTGGGTCTGGGTGCCGATGCAGATCAGGCAATCGTGGGCGTGCGAGTGTTCTTTATCAATGTAATGCACGTCGTTCGTCGCGACGAGCTTGAGGCCGAACTCCCCGGCCCAAGCGATGAGCTGCCGGTTGACCTTGGTCTGTTCGGGCAAGCCGTGATGCTGCAGCTCCAGGTAGAAGTTCTCCGGGCCGAGCGTCTGCTTGAACCAGTCAATGGTCTCGCGCGCGCGGGGGAGCTGGTCCTTCTGGATCCACTCGGGAATCTCGCTCGACATGCAGCCGGAGAATGCGATCAGGCCGTCCTTGTGCGCCGCCAGCAGCTCCTTGTCAATGCGCGGCTTGTAATAGTAGCCCTCCAGGTGCGCCTTGGTGGGGAGCTGGATCAGGTTCTTGTAGCCGGTTTCGTCCCGGGCCAGCAGGACGAGGTGATGATACGCATCCCGGCCGCCGTTGGCGCTTTTCTTCTCAAACCGGCTGCCGGGGGCCACATAGACCTCGCAGCCGATGATCGGCTTGATGCCGCTCCTGCTGGCGGCCTCGTAGAAGTCAATCGCCCCGTAGAGCGCGCCGTGGTCGGTGATCGCCAGGGCCGGAAACTTGAGCGCATGGGCCCTCTCCATGAGCCGGTCCAGCCGGCAGGCTCCATCGAGCAACGAATACTCGGTGTGCAGGTGAAGATGAACAAATTCCGCGTGCGACATTCCCCTACTCTACCGCCTCGCGGGAACCAGGGGCAAGCCGAGGTTATTCACCGTCGCCCTTTTGCTAGATCGTCCGGGAAAACCGGTTCTCTTTGCGTGTGGAGGCGTAGGCGTCGAAGCGCATGGCGATGTTCCGGATCAGCAGCCGCCCGAGGTCCGTCACGCTGAGCCCCTGCGCGGTTTTCACCAGCAGCCCGTCGGCCTCCATGTCGTCCAGCGATGCCAGCTCCCGGGCAAAGTGCGCCTTGAAATCGAGTCCAAGCAGTTTGGACATGGCCTCGTAGTCCAGGCCCAGGTCGCACATGAAGCGCATGATGGTTGTCCGGCGCACTTTGTCCTCGTCCGTCATGAGGTAGCCGCGGCTCAGCGGCAGGTTGCCGGTGTCCAGGGAGGCGTAGTAGGCGGGCAGCTCCTTGTGGTTCTGCCAGTAGAACCCCTCGGCCTGTGATATGGAAGACATGCCAAACGAGTAGATGTCCGCCCCGCCGCGCGTGCTGTAGCCCTGGAAGTTCCGCTGCAAGGTCTTCCCCCGCTGCGCCACCGCCAGCTCATCCCCGGCGCGCGCGAAGTGGTCCATGCCGATATACACGTAGCCCTCGGCCGTGAGCCGCTCGATGGTGAGCTTGAGCAGTTCGAGCTTGGTCTCCGGGGAGGGCAGGACTTCGGGTTTGAGGATCTTCTGGGCCGGCTTCATCCACGGCACATGGGCGTAGTTGAAGATGGCAAAACGATCCGGCTTGAGCGAAAGAACCTCATCCAGCGTCTTGCCGAAGGAGGCCGGCGTCTGGTGCGGCAGGCCGTAGATCAGGTCAATGTTGACCGATTCAAAGCCGACCTCGCGCATCCACTCGACGACCTGCCGGGTCATCTCGAACGGTTGAATGCGATGCACGGCTTTCTGGACCACCGGATCGTTGTCCTGCACCCCCATCGAGCCCCGGTTGAAGCCGACCTCGCGCAGGGCCACCAGGTGGTCGCGGGTGAGGCGGCGCGGGTCCACCTCGACGCCCGCCTCGGCGTCCGGGGCCAGCGTGAACCGGGAGCGGATCATCTGCCCCAGCCGCCGGATCTCGTCCGGCAGCAGGAAGGTGGGCGACCCGCCGCCAAAGTGGAGCTGCACCACCTTGCGCTTCGGGTTCAGCAACGGCTTCATCAGGTCCATCTCCCGCTCCAGGTACTGCACGTATTGGGAGCTCTTCTTCTGGTCGGCGGTGATGACCGTGGTGCAGCCGCAAAACCAGCACAGCGAGTAGCAGAACGGCAGGTGGAAATAGAGGGAGAGGTCGCGATCGGCCTGGTTGTTGGCGCGGATGTTCTCGATGAAGACCTCGCGGGCGATCTCGCTGGTGAAATGCGTGGCGGGCGGGTACGACGTGTAGCGGGGGCCAGGGACGTTGTATTTCTTCACCAGCTCCAGGTTGACTTTCAGCATGCTCATTTGAAGCTCCTCACCGCGTTCACGAGGCTCTCGATGTTCTCCAGCTTGGTCGTCGGCGGCACCCCGTGCCCCAGGTTGAACACGTGCCCCGGCCGGCCGCCCATTTCCCGGAGGATGCGCCGGGTTTCGGCGCGCACGATCCGGGGCGTTGTGTTGAGCAGGTAGGGGTCGAGGTTGCCCTGCACCCCCACGTGGGCGGGCACCCTCGCGCCCACATCGGCCAACCGCAGGTTCCAGTCCACCCCCAGCACCTGCGCCCCGGTCGCCACCAGGTCATCCCAGTTCCCGTGGGTGCCCTTCGAGAATACGATCACCGGTACCCGCTGCTTGAGCGCGGAGATGATCCTCTTGATCCACCGGCCCGAGGCGGGAACCCAGTTCCCATCGGACAGCAGGCCGCCGTGACTGTCAAAAATCTGGACAGCCTCGGCACCAGCTTCAATCTGCATTTGCAGAAAAGCCGCCACGGCGCGCGTGAGCTTTTCCATGAGCCGCTCGAACATGGCCGGGTCGGAATAAAAGAGCGCCTTGGCCTTGGTATATTCTTTGACGCCACCGCCTTCGATCATGTAGTTGGCCAGCGTCCAGGGGGCGCCGGCAAAGCCGATCAACGCCGTGCGGCCACCCAGCCCGGACTTGATCATCGGCAGGGCCCGCGCGACGTATTGCAGCCGCTCCGTCACCGCTTCCACCTCGAGCCGGTCAATGTCCGCGCGCGAGTTGAGCAGGAACTCCATCTCGATGCCGCCCGTGTCGCGAAACTGGTAGCGCTGCCCGAGACCCTCGCATACGACGAGAATGTCGCTGAACAGGATGGCGGCGTCGAAATCAAACCGCCGGATAGGCTGCAAAGTGACTTCGGTGGCCAATTCCGGGGTTTGCACCAGCTCGACGAAGGAATACTTCTTCTTAAGCTCGCGGTATTCCGGAAGGGCACGCCCGGCCTGGCGCATCAGCCACACCGGCGGATGATCCACCGGCAGGCAATGACAGGCGTTCAAAAAGCGCTGGCGGTTGCTCAGTTTGGCCGGTTGAGAGCCGGTAATGCCGGAGGGGGCGCGCCCCGGATTCGCGGCCGGGCCGCGCGAGCCCGCCGCCGTCTGGCGCCGGGCCGGCTTCCTGGCTTTCCGTTTGCCTGATTCAGTTCTCGTTCGCATCAATGGTTGGCGCGACCGACGTTTGCCCGCGATACAGCAGAGAGCAGGGCAACCGGCGAGACGCCTTTAGTCCGCTTTAGAGTAACAGAGCTCGGATATGGCATCAAGCCTGCTCACAAAAGGCTTAAAGAACTTAACGGCCGTTGAAGGCGGTCCAACCGACCGGACGCCCGGACTTGCAGAAAGGCAAAACAGATGAGAGCGGCAACCGAAAGATGCGCGGGGTTCACGATTCTGGAACTGATGATCGTCGTGGCTGTCATTGGCATGCTGGCCGCGATTGCGATTCCCAGCATCGTCCGGGCCCGGACCCGGTCCCAGACCAATGCCTGCATCAATAACCTGCGGCAGATTGACGACGCCACGCAGCAGTGGGCACTGGACAACAGGCAGGCGGCCTCGGCGGATGTCACTTTCGCCAGTATCAAGGATTACATCAAACGGAAGGCGGTCTGCCCTTCGGCCGGCGAT
>JAPLUA010000504.1 GCA_026397855.1 Verrucomicrobiota bacterium
AAGACACCGCCGCCGACTACTTCCTGGCGGGCCGCAACTTGAGCTGGTGGATCATCGGCGCGTCCATCTTCGCGTCCAACATCGGTTCCGAGCACATCGTGGGGCTGGCCGGCTCCGGTGCCAAGGACGGCGTGGCCCTCGCGCACTACGAGCTGCACGCCTGGTGCCTGCTGGTGCTCGCGTGGGTCTTCGTGCCCTTCTACGCCCGCTCGCTGGTGTTCACGATGCCGGAGTTCCTCGAAAAGCGCTTCTGCACCAAGTCGCGCTACGTGTTATCCATCTCCTCGCTGCTCACCTTCATTGTCTCCAAGATTGCCGTGGGCATCTTCGCGGGCGGCGTGGTGTTCGGGACCCTGCTGCCGGAACTGCGGCTGAACCTGGGCCCGATCCAGCTCGACAGCTTTTGGATCGGCTCCATTGCGGTCATCGTGTTGACCGGGCTCTACACCATGCTCGGCGGCATGAGAGCCGTGGCCTACAACGACGCGGTCCAGGTTGTCGTCCTGATCGGCGGGTCGGCGCTGCTGACCATTTACGGCCTGGTCAAGCTCGGCGGCTGGCACGAGCTGCGGGCCATCTGCGGCTCGGACATGTTCAACCTGTGGAAGCCGCTGGTGCCCGCCGGCCAGGAAGCCACCTGGGCGCCGATCAAGCAGCTCGACGCCTCCGGGCACATCATCCGGCAGGCCTGGTATTTCAACGGCGACTTCCCCTGGCTCGGCATGGCCATCTGCGCCCCGGTCATCGGGCTCTGGTACTGGTGCACAGACCAGTACATCGTCCAGCGCGCGCTGGGTGCTCCCAATGAAAAGGTCGCGCGCCAGGGCAGCATTTTTGCGGCCTTTCTGAAGCTGTTCCCGGTTTATCTGTTCATCATTCCCGGCCTGATCTGCTACGCGCTGGCCAAAAGCGGGAAGCTGCCGGCGCTGACGGAGGCCTTTAACCAGCCCAACGGCGCCCAGGGCGCCTTCCCGCTCCTGGTGCAGCACCTCCTCCCGCCGGGCCTGCGCGGCATCGTCGTTGCCGGCCTGCTCTCGGCGCTCATGGGCTCGCTGGCCGGCGTCTTTAACGCCTGCTCGACCCTGTTCACCGTGGACATTTACGAGAAGCTGCGCCCGAAGGCTTCCCAGCATGAGATCGTGCGCATGGGCCGCATCGCCACGGCGGTCATGGTCGTCATTGCCATGGCGTGGATCCCGGTCGTGAAAGGCGCGCACGGCCTCTACAATTACCTGCAGTCCGTCCAGGGCTATCTCGCCCCCCCGATCTTCGTGGTGTTCTTTTTCGGGGTATTCTGGAAGCGGCTCAATGCCGCCGGCTGCCTTTGGGCCATGATCATCGGTTTCATCGTCGGCGTGTTCCGCATGCTGGTGGACACCCCCACTACCTTGAACCCTGACTTTCACTATACGGAAGGCTCCTTCTTTTGGATCATCAATAACATCAACTTCCAGTATTTCAGCATCCTCATCACCATCATCTCGGCCATAGTGATGGTGGTGTTCAGCTACCTGACGCCGCCGCCGGATGAAGCGCAGATCAAAGGGCTCACCTTCGCCACCGCCAGTGCGCAAGACAAGGCCTGCACCCGCGCAAGCTGGGGCACGATGGAAGTGTTGGCCTCGGCCGCCATCCTGGCCTGCATCGCATTTGCCTACCTCTATTTCCGGGGCTGACATATCCGCGCTCCGATAACATGAGTTGCGCCCGGCGTCCGGTTGGGCTGCAAATCCTTTTTACACGGGGCGGCGGGGCGGGTAAGCTCATCTGCAGTGAAAACTCTTCTACGATCTCTCTGTATCCTGGCCGCAGCCCTGTCCCTGACCGCAACGGCCGAGGTCAAGCTGGGTAATGAAGTCCTTGCCGACACCGGGTTTAAGGCGCTGAAAGGCAAGCGGGTCGGTCTGGTCACCAATCCCTCGGGCGTGAATCGCAACCTGGACACCACCATCGAGGTGCTGCGGGCCGCGCCGGGTGTGAAGCTGGTGGCGCTATTCGGCCCGGAGCACGGGGTTTATGGCGACGTGGGGGCGGGCGACAAGGTGGCCAGCAGCGTGGACCAGCGCACGGGACTGCCGGTGCATTCGCTTTACGGGAAGACCTTCCGCCCGACGCGTGAGATGCTCCAGGGCCTGGACGCGCTGGTCTATGATCTGCAGGACACCGGCTGCCGGTCCTATACCTTCATCAGCACAATGGGTGTGGCGATGGATGCCTGCGGCGAGGCCGGCGTCGAGTTCGTCGTGCTCGACCGCCCCAACCCGCTCGGCGGCAACCGGGTCGAAGGGCCCGCGCTGGAGAGCAAGTTCCGGTCGGGGGTCAGCCGCTGGGACGTGCCCTATGTCTATGGCATGACGTGCGGCGAACTGGCGCAGATGATCAATGGCGAGGGTTGGATTACCAATCGCTGCAAGCTGACCGTTGTGCCGATGAAGGGCTGGAAGCGCTCCATGATGTGGCGGGACACCGGCCTGCCCTGGGTGCCGTCGTCACCGCATGTCCCGCATGGTGAGTCGGCCCTGTACCAGGTCGCGACGGGCATGTTGGGAGAGATCGGCGGCGTGAGCACCGGGATCGGCTACACCCTTCCGTTCGAGTGCATCGCGGCCCCCGACCTTGACCCGCACAAGCTCGCGAACATTCTGAACGGCTACCGCCTGCCCGGCGTCAGGTTCCAACCGGTCATTTACCGCCCATACTATTTTACGTTCTCGAACCAGGTGATTGCCGGGGTGCAGCTTTACTTCACCGACCCTGCCCGCGCGCCCCTCACGGCCCTCAACTTCTACGCCCTCGAAGCGCTGAAGAAG
>JAPLUA010000372.1 GCA_026397855.1 Verrucomicrobiota bacterium
CAGGAGAAAAGGACCGTTGTCGGTTGTGTTCATAGGTGCAATGTCGTTGCGGTCATGCTGCCGCCTGCCAGCTAGCGGTCAAGTGGGAATTGGTCCGGATCGGCGGGGTGAGGCACGGTTGATTCAAGAAACCGCGGCCTCGTAGCCGCCAACGTCAGTTGGCGCTAATCCTTCGCAGGAGAGATCAGCGACAACTGACGTTGGCGGCAACGAGTTGTTGAATCCTCCCTCCGGTGAGGGGCTTCCCGGGCGGAGCAGGCGCGGACATCTAATCCTGACGGATCAGCTCCCCGCTGGCCGCTGCCGTTGCGCTCCTTCCCGCTCGCCGTGGGCGCTTCGGTCCCTCCGTGAAGCGGGCCCGGGACCTGGAAGGCGTCATTCCGAAATGCTTGCGAAAGGAGCGGCTGAAGTAGTTGGCGTCAACCCAGCCCGACATGGCGCCAACCTCCCCCACGGTGATGTCGTGTCGGCGGAGCAGATTGGTCGCAAGCTCGAGGCGCCGACGGTTTACGTAGGCCATTGGGGACAGCCCCACGACAGCGCTGAATAGACGCACGAAATACGTCGGCTCGATATGCGTGCGCTCCGCCAGCCGGGTGAGGCTCCAGGCTTCCGTCGGCGCATCGTCAATGAGCTTGAGGGCGGCGACTACGGCGCGGTGGGATTTGGGATGCCTGCCCCGCGATTCCCGATCCACGTTGCGGGCCAGCAGGCTCAGGACCTGGATGAGAAGCCCGAGGTGGTCCCCGAAGTGGTTCACGTAGTTCTCCTGCCCGAGGGCGCAGAGCTTGTCCAGCAGCTCGCAGCATCGGGCGAATTTATCCGGCGGCAGATGAAAGGAAACCATTCCATGCTGTTTGGGTGCCAGGGGGATCGCCCAGAGCAGGCGGCCCAGAAGCGGCTCATCAATCATCCAGCTCAACTCCTTGCCCAGCAGCGCCGCGTCGAAGCAGCACTTGTAGAGGCATAGGCCCTGGACTTCGGCGTAGCCGTGCCAGGCGCCGGGGCGGAAAAGGAACACGTCCCCCGGGACCGGCCGGGAATCGCCCAGCACGGTGTGATGCAGCAAAGCTCCCTCCACGATGACCACGATTTCAACGAACTCGTGATCGTGGATGCGGTAGTTTCCGTGGTTCCGGTTGAGCTCCGCCACAATCCGGCGAACCGACTGGAAGTAGTTCTTCCAGCCGAGCTGGGTGGGCGGAAGCTGGTCGGGCATGGGGCAAACGATAATTCAGCGTCCGAGCGGCGGCAACCTGGTATTTCAATTTTGTGCTAAAGAATCTCAATTCAGTCCTAACACCCCGGGCCGCGCTGTGCTACAGTGGGTTACAGAATGCTAAGACCCGATGTGGGTTGGGCAGATTCGCAACAAAACTAACAACGACAGCACAAGAATCGGCATTATGAAGAAAGCAATGAAATCCTCCCGGCAGAGCATGACCAGGCTATCGGCCTTCTTTTTCACAATGGCTCTCGGCGCATCCGCATTCGGGGATGTGTATTGGAACGGTGGCACCAGCAGTGATTGGTCGAATCCGGCAAACTGGGTCAATGGCCTTCCCTCCGTGCCTGGCGCCGGCAATGCGGTCATCAATCCTTGGGGTATTGCTGCGCCTCCGGCTCCGACCGTGAGCACATTGGGCAACACCACGGTGGGGCAGGTTTACCTGGCGACCGGCGGCGGCTTGAACGTGGTAAGCGGCGGGCAACTGAGCATCGCAAGCGACCTGGTGACTGGAATGTGGGGGAGCACTTTAACCCTCAATGTATCCGGTGGCGAATTGAACATTGGCGGCTACCTCAACATGGGGCCTGGCGGCTCAGGGTTTGACGGGGATATCAGCATCTCGGGCGGCAAGGTCACGGCTCAACACCTCACCTTTAGTCCCGCCAGCACCGCAGGCATGGATATCTCGGGGACGGGCAGCTTTGTTGCGCCCAGCGCCGCAAACCTGGCCAACATCAATTACTGGGTCAATAGCAGCCACACCATTACCGCCAACGGTGGCGCGCTGGGCTGGGAAGTCCTCATAGACACGACAACCCTTCCCGGCAGCGTGATCCTTACCGCGAGCCAGGTGCCGGAGCCTTCCGCCTTCGCCCTGTTCGGCCTGGGCGCGGCTGTTCTCGGCCTCATCAGGCGCCGCAGCTAAGCGGAGTATTATTCCAATCCAAGCCAAAGACGACTACGGCAACCTGAATAAGCACCGCCTCCCCATGAAAATGAGCCTCAAATCCTCTAAGCTGGCGGCCCTTGGCGGCGTGCTGATCGCGTCCCTCATATTTGGCGCGTCCGCGCGGGCGGACGTGATTTGGGTCGGCTGGAATAGCACGGACTGGGCCGACCCGATCAACTGGTGGGACAGGGTTCTCAACATGAACCAGTTGCCCACGCTACCGGGGTCGGGCCCTGCGATCATTAACCCGGGAGAGGGAACCATTCCGAGCGTTCCCGCGGGCCTTTGCCCGGTCGTCAGCACCTTGGGCAACACGACTTATGGGCAGCTTTACATCTCCATAGGCGCCGGGCTGAGTGTGACAAACGGTGGTCAACTCAGTGTCGGGAGCGATTTGGTGACCGGTGTATGGGGGAACAGCCTGCCGTTGGAAGTCACCGGCGGCGAGCTGAACATTGGCGGTTATCTCAATATAGGTGCTGGTGGGTATGATGGCGATGTGAGCATCACCGGCGGCAGAATCACCGCCCTAAATCTTACGTTCAATCCTGCCAGTCCTACTACCATGGATATCTCCGGCTCGGGCAGCTTTGTGGCCCCCACCGCGGCAAATTTGGCCAACATCAATTACTGGATCACTTACGGCCATAACATCACCGCCTACGGGGGGACGGGCACGGTGCATATTGACACCAATACCAACCCCGGGCACGTCATCCTGACAGGAATTGCGGCACCCCCAATTTCTACTCGCTACTGGAATGGCAGCGCTTCACAAAGCTGGTCCGATGCCAATAATTTCCAGTCCCAAGGCTCCAATCTCCCCGGCGTCCCGGAAACCGGCAACACGGTCTGGCTGGCATCGTGGTCCATGCGGGAGCCGCTCATCAGCACCGGCGGCCACGCGACCCTCAACGCGCTTTACGCGGACAAGAACGCGACCATCGCGACCGGCGGAGCCTTGAGCACGACGTATTTCAAGCTGGGGCAAGACACCAACGCCACGCTCAACGTGAGCGGCGGGTCACTGTCGGCCGCCGACCATATAGACGTGGCGGGCTACGGCGGCGTGGCCACCCTGAATATTTCGAGCGGGTCTGTAGCGGTTGGCGGGCTCTACCTGAACCTGGGGGGAGATACGAACCCGGTGGCGGGCTCGATCGTGAATCTCTCGGGCGGAACCCTGACGGCCAGCGGCGCCCTTTCCATTAACGAGAGCCACGCAACGCTGATGAACCTGGCGGGCGGAACGCTGGTTCTGCCAAATAGCCAGCTCGCCGGCGCCCGTATCTGGATGATTGACGGCAGCATTGCCGCCTACGGGGCGGCGGGCAGCACGAACAACTTCAACATTGACCAGACTACCATCCCCGGAAGCCTGGTGATCACCGCCATCTACTCCGGATTCGCGGCCGATACCTTCACCCAATGGAATCCGCAGGTGTTCACCAACCTGCCGTTCGCCTTGGATCAATCCATGCCGCTGGTTCCATCGGGCCTGCATGTCCTGACCAATGCCAACTACTGCTTCGGCACGGCGGTCGGCACGAACGGCGATGTGTATTTCACCGAGTGGGAGAAACAGACGATCCGCAAATACAACCCGGTGAGCGGGGCCTTGACGACGGTAGTCTCCGGCCGGCCGGAAATCTTCAGCGTGGCTACCGACAATGCGGGCAACCTGTTCTACTCGCAGGATTCGGAAGCGGGCGCGGGAACGGTGATCAAGCGAGCGCCCAATGGCAGTGAGACGACCCTCTTTAGCGGTTTGACCCGCCCGAGGCAGATCGCCACGGACACGGCGGGCAATCTTTACGTGGTGATGGAGGCCGGGCAAATACTCAAATGGACCAAGAGCACGGGGATCACCAGCACCCTGGTGGCCCAGAACCAGATGGCCAGGACAGCCGAAGGCATCGCGGTCGCGCCCGATGGCAGGGTCTATTTCAGCACCTACGGCCACGGCACCGGGCCGGGGACTGCACTGACTGAGGGAGCGGTTTGGGTGCGGGAAACCAACGGCCTCATCCGCCCGATCGCCAGCGGCTTTGCGCGCGGCCGGGGGCTGGCCTTCCATCCCAGCGGCGACCTGTATCTGGCCGCGGAGGCTAATGTCTGGGACAATGGAAACTCGGGGATACTGGTGAAGATCGCCACCAACGGGGTTGTGACCCGCGTCATGACTGGCCTTGATTATCCGCAGTTCCCCTCGATCGGAGCCGACGGCAAGGTTTACGTCAGTATCGCCCGGGATGACCAACTGGTCTGCTATGACCCCCTGAATACCTTTGTGCCCCAGACCATCGCCACGCCCGGGGTCACGCTCATCGCCGAGGGCGCGACGTGGCAGCAAACGGCAGGGGCCAATGTTCCGATTCAACTGCGCTTGACGAACACCAACAATCCATCGGACACGATGACCATCTCGGGCTTCCTGCAGGCCAATCCAGCCGCGGGGAAGATCGGCATGTGGTTCAATGTGCCGGTCACCAACCTCCACATCAGCCTGGCGCCCATTCCCGATCCCAACAGTGGGAACACGAACACCGGAGATTTCCTGCTGCCGGCAAGTGCGGTGAATTGTGCTTATGGCTCCGCCCAGAGCTTCGTCATCCCGCTGCGCGAACACAAGCGCTGCCGCTGGCCGATGACCAACCTGGGCACCGCACAGGAATCGCCCGCTCCCGGCTTTGGCGAGACCCCCGTCTCATACCTGGTCTATGTGAGCCTCGAAAGCCGGCCCGCCCTCAAGATTCAGCCGTGGACCGGCAACCAGATGCGCATCTCCTGGCCGTCCTCTGCCGCGGGCTACGCGCTGCAGCGCTCCACGTCGGTCGCGGCGGGCTACGCCAATTCGGGTCTGACGGTGACGACCGAGGGCGGCGAATATGTCGCCTACGATACGGTTGGCACCGGCGCGCGGTTTTATCGGCTGATCAAATAAACCCATTCATGGCCAACCCCTCGCACCGGTTGGCCTGGCAAGCGATTATGAAAGAGACCATGGCTTCCGGTTTGGAGAGTTCCAAAGCGACGGTGGGTCGTCCGGAACGCGGGTTCACCCTGATCGAGTTGCTGGTGGTGATTGCCATCATCGCCATCCTGGCTGCCTTGCTGCTGCCCGCGCTCGGCAAGGCCAAGGAGAAGGCCCAGGGCATCAATTGCGTCAGCAACATGAGGCAAATTGCGCTCGCCTCCTCCATGTATCAGGATGATAACCAGGGCATCATCGTGCCGCTCTATTGGCAGGCCGGCAGCCCCTTGATGCCGAGCGACTTCGCTTACAACACCAACTATGTCGTTCCAGACCCGGCTAATTTCTGGTGGCCGGATCGCCTGCGGGTAGGCGGGTATGCCCCGGCGGCCAAGGTTTATAGCTGCCCTGCCCTCAGGTTGAATGGCCTGCAGAATCCGCTGGGCCTCGGCATGAATTGGAACGAGTCCACCACCATTCCCCAGACGGGCCAGACCGATGTGCCCTGGGTCAAGGCAACCATGGTGGTCCGTCCCAGCACCTTTATCATTTTCGCGGACGCCGGGGCTATCACCACCGCCACCAAGAACGATCCGAACCCGGACAACTGGATGCCGGACGTCGCTTATGACGAGGCCATGCAGCAGGCCCGGGGCTACGGGGCCGTTTACTTCCGCACCCCCAGCGATACGGGCGCCTACGGAACCGCCGAGTCCCGCTCCGTGCCCCGGCACAGTCGTCGCTGCAACTTTGGTTTCTTCGATGGGCACGCCGAATCCATGCGGAACAGCAAAGCCGGCTACCAGTATTATGTCCGGGGGTATTACAACATCGGCGCCAAGCAGCCTGACGAGTGCTGGTGGGCCAGGAACCATTAGCCGGCGGAAGTTGCGCCGCTCTCTCACTCCCGCGAAACCTGACTCTCCATGATGAAATGCATGATCCTCGGCCTGGCGGTTGCGCTGGCGGTTGTGGGCTGTGGAAAGCAGGGAGGCAAGAGTTCTGAAGAGGCGACTTTGGATGACCTGAGCCGGGCCCTGGCTGTGATGTCCATGGGCGGTGCGCGCCGTCCGGCCAACGTCAGCGATCTGACCAATTTCCCCAGCCTGCGAGGCAAGATGTTGCCCAAGCCGCCGGCCGGCAAGAGGCTGGCGATTGACCAGGCGCACCAGGTGGTCGTATTTGTGGACCAGTAACGCTCCGCTGCGCGCGCTGCTGTCATCTGCCAGGCACCCCACCGCCGGTCCGTCCAAGGGGTTTGGTCCCTCACTTGAATCTGTAACAAAGCGAATAGACACAATGAATATGAAACCACAAGGGAAACTCCTGCAGGCGCTCGCCTTCATGACGGCTTTAGGTTTGGACTCCGCCCTCCCACCGCGGCTTGGGGCAGCCGAGCCCGCGGCATCCGCCGCTCCTGCGAATAGCAATCCAGGCACTCCGACCCGCCCTGGCGGATTTGAGTATTTCGTCGGAATCGTGGGCAACCCATCCGTCCCGGACATTAGCTGGAGCGACGACGAACTGGAGCAGATCAAAGCGCTGGGTGTGAACATGGTCCAGCTCAGCATCGCCTGGGGTGGGAAGCCGGCGAACGAGGTGCTGAACCTGGAGGATCTGGACAAGGAACAGCGCGAGAAATTTGCCTTCCGGATCAAGCAGGCCAGGAAGCACGGGTTGAAGACGATGGCGCAGTTCGGCATCCCGCGGATGATCAACTACAGCCCGGTGCAGCCCGCCTGCATCCTTGACCCGGCGGTGCAGAAGAAATACCAGGAAATGCTCACCGAGTTCATGACTTCCTTTCCCGAGGTGGACGACGTCATGGTTTATACCTTTGACCAGCGGGCGTGGCTGTGCAGCGAGTTCGGGCCGTGTCCGCGCTGCACGGGGGTGCCGTTGGATGAGCGGGTGCCGCAATTCCTGAACCTCCTCAATGAGACCATGCAGAAGTGCCGCCCGAACACGCGGCTCTGGTGGAAGCCGTGGGAACTATCCCGGGGCCAGGTTGTGACCATCCTCGGCAAGGTCAAGCCAGCCGGCTTCGGACTGGCGCTGAATCCCTCCACCAGCAACGAGGTGTATCCCTTCAATGACCGCTCCTTCAAATCGGACCTCGGCGTGAAGCGCTTCGTCCAACTGGCCAAGGAGCACGGCATCCCGGTGATCGGCGAATTCGACCACACGTTCTACAAGCCCCTTTACCTCATTGAGGATTTCTTCCCGCGCCTCATCTATGAGCAGATGAACTGCTGGAAGGAGATGCCGGGCGTTGTTGGCGTGAAAGAGTATTACGGCTTCTCGCCCAGCGTGTTTTCTGTGAATGCGGCGATGCTGAAAGCGTGGATGAAGTCGCCCGGCGCCTCCCTGGACAAGCTGTTGAACGAAATCGCCGCGCCCTACGGCCCGCAGGCTGCGCCGCTGCTCCAGCAGGCCTGGGAATACACGGCGCAATCGGTGGAAGCGTATCCGTGGGACACGACCTATCTGATTGGCCCGATCGGTTTGGACCGGCATTGGGACGGCTCCCACGACTGGGATCCCGTTCACATTATCAGCACCTCCTGGGATACACCGATCTGGAAAGCCAACCGGCGCGGCAACTTCATGCTGACCGATGAACCCAAGGCGCACCCGTGGCTGTTCGAGGACACCGGCCTGCGGTTGGAAGACGCCGCCGCGCTGGGTTTCAAGGCGGTTGGCTTTTACGACCAGGCCATTGCGGCCGGCGGCCCCAAGGTGGATGACATTCGCACCCAGCGGGAGATTGTGTGGAAGACCTCCCGCTCATTGCGCGCGAAGTCGCTGCACTATCTCATGACGCTGGCGGCCCAGGATGCCCGGACCGTGCAGAACGATGAGAAGCAGTTTCCCATCGTGGCAAAACGTCTGGAGGCATTGCTCAAGAAAGACCTGGAGAACCAGGGCGGCAATGCGGCGGTCGCGCAAAAGCTCGCTGAGCTCCAGCGCGACCCCAAGGCCTGGGTCGGCAAGAACCTCAACCCCCTTGATTACGAAACCCGGACCACGATTGACTGGAGCAAGTGGGTGCCGCGGCAGGATTGAGCTGGCTCAAGGCCGTCCTGTTTATGATGCGCGCCAGGGTATTTGGGGCCGTCGTCCTGGTGCTGACGATCAGCCTGTTGGCCATCGGGTGCAAGACAGCCGGTCCACGTGCCAAGGCGACAGGAAGAGAGTTGCGGATTCCACGGGTGGCCAGGCCCTGGAGTGAAGCCTTGCGACTGGTGGGAGATGGCAAGCCCATGTATAGCGATTTCTCCCTTATCAAGGACAAGCTGGGCCGATGGCACTGCATAGGCACTTTTGGAGAGAGCCCGGATACGCTAGGCAGTGGGTATGAGCTGAGTGATGGGTATGCGCTGTTCCATGCCGTCGGGGGCTCGCTCAACGCACCCATGACGATGACCCACAAAATCCCTTACCAGGTCGCGTCACCTCAGGCTTACATGTGGGCCCCGGGGGTCATCTGGAATCGGGATCGCACCACGGCGTTCCTGTTCTATTTCCATTACCTGGGATCCTCGGAATTCAAGGAGAACTGTGTTCGCCTGTTAACCTCCAACGCGCCTGATCTTGCGTCCTGGCACCCCTATGACGGAGCGGAACTCACGGAAAGGAATATGGTCTTCCGCGAGCAGGACGACCGTGACTTCTGCGTTTTCCGGGATGACCGGCTGGGCGTTTACCTGATGTATTACGCCTGCGCCGGCACTTATCCCGGGCTGCCGGGCCTCAACACCATCGTCCGGGTCCGCACCTCGAAAGATCCACAGCTCTCCTCCTGCTTTCAAAACCCGTCTTGATTGCTTAATCATACTGTTTGCAATCTGATCACCCACTGTATTCTGCTGATGAAAAGGTGGATTACAAAAAATAAAATCTGCCGAAGCCGCTTCAACCCGCCGCGAACCGGATCGAGGAACAGCCGGGCCATGCACCGGAAATTGTGTCCGAAAAGGGACGGGATTATATGGCGTGCTCGATGGTTTCCACGGTGCCCAGCGCCACGCCGGGGGCCAACGACCTCCATGGCATTCTGATTCAGCCGGTGCGTTGGGACAAACCTGACCCCGGCATGGAATCGCGGGTGACCCGCAAGCCATACAAATGATTCCGCACGAGACCACCCGCAACCAAACTGTAAACAAAAGACTGAATCCCATGAAAACAAATCAAAGAAAACATATGAACGCAAACAGACACAACTTAGTGGGATTGGCGGCTAAATTGGCCGCGATCATGACGATACTTGCCAGCACAACCGCATTCGGCGTCCCCGGAGTTGCGGCATGGAGGGCGACCGTCAACAGCGATTGGGGCACGGCGGCGAATTGGCTTGATGGACAACTTCCCTCGGACCCAGCCACGGGGGCCGGCACCACGTACATTGATGCCTTCAATCCGCTGCCCGTGGTCAGCACCCTGGGCAACACGACGCCCGCAGCTCTCTATATTACCCCCAACGCGGGAATGAGTGTGGGCAGCGGCGGGCAACTGAGCATTGCCGCCAATCTGGAGTATGGAAATATGGGAGGTGGGGACTGCCTGCCGATCAACATCACCGGGGGCGAACTCAACGTCGGCAACTATATCACCATGGGTTACGGCGATTATCCCGCTGGACATGTTGCCCAGCTCAATATCTCTGGCGGTACGGTCACGGCTGGAAACATTGCGATCCACACGACCGGCAAGGCGAAGCTGGACATTTCTGGCAATGGAAAACTCATCGTCAACGCTGGCGGCAATGCCGAATATTATGTCGCCAACAAGTTCATCATCGCGAACGGCGAAGCCACCAATATCGTAGTCCCCCCGCATGGCGATGTGACTTGGACTGGCAGCGTCAGCAGCGACTGGTCCAACCCGGGCAACTGGGCGAATGGCTTTCCCACCAATGCCCTCGCTCTCAACGTCATCATCAATGCCGCTGGCAACCCTTGCGTGATTAGCACTGCGGGCAATTACACCTTGCACTACCTCTACCTTGGCATCAACGCAGGACTGAGTGTTGTCAGCGGTGGGCAGTTGACCATCTCGGGCGATTTGACGACGGGCATGTGGGGAAACAGCCTGCCGGTCAATATAACCGGGGGCGAGCTGAGCATGGGGGGCTATCTGAACATGGGCGCCGCTGGATACGCCGGCTCAGTCAACATCTCGGGCGGGACGGTGACGGCTGGGAATCTTGGGATCAACACGAGCGGCGGCGCCAAGCTGGACATTTCTGGCAATGGGACGTTCATCACCGTCAACAACCCCGGATTGTTGGGTGCCATCAACTATTGGGTTGCTAACAATGCCATCACCGCGAATGGCAACGCCGCCGGGTGGGCGGTAAAGGTGGATACCAATGCCATCGCCAACAAGGTGGTGCTCACGGCTGTCCAACTTCCGCCGCCAAACTTCTCTACGGGCTCGGTCACGCGGTTGCCGGACGGCAATATCTCCCTCACCGCTACCGGCGCGGTGGGCGCGGCCTACAACTTGTGGGCCAGCACCAACGCGACACTCACGCCCATCATGAGCACCTGGACATTGTTGAGCAGCGGCACCGTCACGACGAGCCCCTTCACCCTCAGCGATCTCACCGCGACGAATTTCCCGCAGCGGTTCTACCTGTTCAGCAGCCCGTAAGTAGTTGGAGTTTGGGTTGGCAGCGCCTCCACGGCGGGGGCGCTGCCAACAGGCCAATACAAGGAGTCTATCTAAAGCACGGCAATACCACAGACAGCAGATGAACACAAACCGACAAAACGCAACGGGCTTGGCAGCTACACTGGCCGCCATCATGGCCATACTTGCCAGCACATCCGCATTCGGCGTCCCTGGAGTCGCGGCATGGAGGGCAACCGTCAACAGCGATTGGGGCACGGCGGCGAATTGGCTTGATGGGCAGCTCCCCTCGAACCCAGCCACTGGGACCGGTTCCACGTTCATTGATGCTTTCAATCCGCTGCCCGTGGTCAGCACCCTGGGCAACACGACGCCCGCAGCTGTCTATATTACCCCCAACGCGGGAATGAGTGTGGCCATCGGCGGGCAACTGAGCATTGCCGCCAATCTGGAGTATGGAAATATGGGTGGTGGGGACTGCCTGCCGATCAACATCACCGGGGGCGAAC
>JAPLUA010000512.1 GCA_026397855.1 Verrucomicrobiota bacterium
GTCTCCGCGTTAAAATTGGTGTCGCTTTGGTTGCGGCTGCGCTCTTCGTCTCTGCGGTTCCTTTGCGTTCGTCATCGGTGTGGTGAGTTCAGGGCATCCCTTGCCCTGAACTCACCGCCGTCACCTACGGCCCGGTTGGAAACCACACCCGCATCTCATTCGGTCCCCGGTGACACCAGGCATAGTAGGGGATGCACGTCAGTGCCGCGCCGCCGTCCTCCGACGACATTTTCACGGTTGCCACACCACCCAGCAGGTCGGGGTGAGGTTGCACATCGAAGCGCACCTTGCGGGGAACGACCTTGTCCAGCACGCGGCCTTCGTTGTCGGCTCCCTCCGCGCAATACAGCAGAGGTCCGCGCTCAATGGCAAAGCGACCGCGGTCGGCTTCGACCTTTGCGTGGGCGACGACCCGGCGGACCGGCATCGGCAGATCCATCTCGATCGTGTCGCCCGGCTGCCACTTTCGCTTGATCGGCAGAAAGCCCTTGTCCATGCGGCCGCCCCGGAAGTCCTGGCCGTTGACCTTGACCGTCATCGCCGCCGCTGCGCCCGCGGCGGCTTCGGCATAGCAATACAGGTCGCTGGGCACCGGCTTGCCCGAGGCCCAGCCTGGCACCCGCACATTCACGGTGAACTTCGCGGCCCGCTCAGGCAGCAGCGTGATCAGCACCTTGCCGGCCCAGGGATAGTGCGTGGCCTGCTTCACTTCCACCGCCGTGCCCGCCACCCTGGTCCTGGCCGAGCCGCCGATAAACAGGTTCACGAACAGCTCGCTCCCGCGCGTCGCATAGATGTAGCTCGCGATTTCCGGGATGAACCGCACGTCGTTGACCGGGCAGCAGGAGCAGCCAAACCACGGCGCACGCTCGCACGATCCGTGGTTGAACTTGGCATTGCCGTCGGTCTCCAGCGGGTTCGGGTAGAAGAACCGGTCGCCGCTCAGGGAGACCCCGGACAGGAAGCCGTTGTAGATCACCCGCTCCAGCACATCCAGGTACTTCGCGTCGCCGTGCAGCAGGAACATCCGCTCGTTCCAGAGCGCGTTGGCGATGGCGGCGCACGTTTCCAGGTAGGCGCTCGCGTTGGGCAATTCGTAGTCTGCCCCGAACGCCTCGCCTTTCGGCGACGCCCCAATGCCGCCCGTCAGGTGCATCTTCCGGCCCACCACGTTATCCCAAATCCGGTCAATAGCCTGCACGTAACTGGCATCGCCCGTCAGCGCCGCCACGTCCGCGACGCCAGAGTAGAAATAGCCTGCCCGCACGGAGTGGCCCACCGCCTCGGTTTGCTCGAGAATCGGCTTGTCGTCCTGCTGATAGGCCCCGCGCAGCTTGTGGGTCCCGGCGCGGCCACGGATGTCGCAAAAGAACTTCGCCTGGTCGAGATACTTCGGGTTACCGGTCGCCCGAAAGAGCTTTACCAGCCCGATCTCGATTTCCTCGTGCCCGGGCGGCTCCTTGAGCTGGCTGGGAGCCGGGCCAAAGGTCTGGCAGATCAGGTCCGCATTCTTGACGGCGACGTTGAGCAACGATCGCTTGCCGGTGGCCTGGAAATGCGCGACCGCCGCCTCATACATGTGGCCGACGTTGTAGAGCTCGTGGCTGACCTTCAGGTTCGACCAGCGGGTCGGCCCGAAGAAATCCACCCGGCACTTGGGATCAATTGTGCGCGCGCTGTAGAGGTAGCCGTCCGGCTCCTGCGCCGCCGCGATCTTGGCGATCAGGTCATCCAAGTACTTGTCCAGCCTGGGATCGGGATGCACAGCCAGCGTGTAGGCCGCGCCCTCGATCACCTTGAACACGTCCGAGTCGTCGAACGGGGTGCCGCGGAACTCCCCCGGCATCAGCTTGCCCGCCTTGGCAAAGTTATCAATGCGGCCTGTCTCCTCGCACTTCTTGAAGTCATACCAGACCGTGGTGACGCGGTTGGTCTCCATTCGGGGCGACCAGAAGCTGTCCTCCACCCGCACCGCAGTGAGCGGCACCGGTTGCACCGGGTAATCTTTGGGGGCGGCGGCCAGTGCGGCGCAGCCCAGGCTGCTCCAGGCGATCAGGGTCTTCAGATTATTCATAACAGGGTTCGTAAGCGGGGCAATAGTGCCATGCTAATACAACGCCCCCGCAACCGCAACGGCAGATAAGAACTGACCGAGCATTGCCCGGGAACTGGAGCGGCAGGGTTGGCAGGCAGCGGCCCTGCTCGTCCGGCCCAGGAATGACGCAGTCAAGGCTTCCGAACTCGCGGGCGCAGGCCGGCGCTGGCGCGTCGAAACAGATTGAACCGGCCAGCGCGAGATGCGACTTTCTTAGGTGTGACGAACCAGGCAGCTTATGTCCAAGCCGCCGTCGCCGTCCTGGCTGCTCATGACATTCCACACCTCATTGTCGGCGGAATTGCCGTCCAGGAGCATGGCTATCCCCGGGTGACCATTGATGTGGATATTGTGGTCCCGGACGTGCAGGACGCCGTGGAGTTCCTGACAGCCGACCTCAGTGGCCCGTTCACCCGTGTCAAGGGGATCGAGGACCGGGTCGAAGACCGGCGCAACGGGGTGGCAGTTGACCTGCTACCAGCGGGCAGGGTGCTGAAGCATGGCTGTAAGGTCCCCTTCCCGCAGCCAATCAGTGCCGCGGAGAAACTGCAGATCATCAAGCTGGAGGAACTCATCTCGCTCAAACTGGACAGCGCGACCCATTCGCCGCTGCGCCGCCTTCGGGATAAGACCGATGTGGTTGAACTCATCCTCCGCCGCAAGCTGCCGCGCGACCTGCCCGTGGCGCCCGCCGTTCGCCCACTCTACCAAGAGACCTGGGATGCGATCCAGGCCGAGGACTGAAAGGCGGGCGGCTAACTTCCCTGCCCCGTAGCAGCCGTAAAGGGGTCAGCCCATCTTGGGTCATCTTGGCACTTTACGATTCCGGCAGGGGCACTGCGGCGTTGGCCTGCTCTCAGCAGTTCGCACCCATTGTCCAGTTCTCGTCGCAGGCGGGAGTAGGGCTCGTTTGCGCATCCATCTGCCAAAACCGGATGTTGCCCATCCGCCACCTGCCTACTATGATCGCCCGCAACGACATCTCGATGAGCACACTGAAACTGAGACTATGAGCACCACCAAGCAGATTGAACAAACCTATGGTCTGGCCCGGGAACGCTACGCCTCGCTTGGCGTGGATACCGACAAGGCCCTCAAACAACTGGCCCGCATCCCTATCTCCATCCACTGCTGGCAGGGCGACGATGTCGGCGGCTTC
>JAPLUA010000565.1 GCA_026397855.1 Verrucomicrobiota bacterium
TCGCCCGAATCGTCCGCCTTGACGTGCAGGATGCGGCGTCCCCCGAGCGGCTTCCATAGGGATGTCTCCGGGAAATCGCTCGCCACGTAGCCCACAACCGACTCGCCCGCCGGGACCATCGCGATCAGCGGCGCGAAGACTTCCGTCCGCCGGCTCTTGGCCTCATAGGCGTTGAGCGCGCGCTCGGCCAATTTGTTCGAGCGCAGGCGCGAGCCATAGTGGTCCACAAACCATCCCGCAGGCCACAGCGGCCTCGCCGGCGAAAGGACAACCAGCAGAACCGCCAGCCCGCACGCAAAGAGCGCCCATGACCGCCACCAGGTCCTCTTGACCACGTCCGACTGGGCGGGGCTGAGCAGCAGCCCCATGGCCAGCAACGGATAGGAGGGCGCCAGGTACCTTACCGCGCCCGTCATGTTCAGCTTCGTCATCAGGTAGATCAGGCTCACCCAGGGCGTCAGGCAGACCAGCCGTGTAACCAGGTCGCCGGATGCCGCGCCCGATCGCTTGTCACGCCCCCGGTGTCTGATGACGACCGTCAGTATGCTGAGCACGAGCAGGATGGTGATACCGAACCCAAGGCCCGCGCTTTCCTCCACCTGGATCTCGCTTACCTTCCAGTGGGCCGCCCCCGGTTCAAAGTACTTCTGGAGCAAGGCGGACAAAGGGGCCGGGGTCAGGGCGTCGGCGGCCCTGTTCCAGGCCGAGGCGAACGGAAATACAGGCGGGCAAAGGTTGTCAATGGTGTACATGACCCCGTTGGCGAACAGGTGCAGCCAGGTCGGGCCCCCGCCCAGGATGCGAGGCTCCGCCGCGATGCCGGTCCAGTCGCCGCAATGCACCGTGTTGAGCACCACCATCGGCAGGAACGACGCGCCCATCGCGACAGGAATGATGGCCGCCCAGGCAAGCGGGCGGACAAACCACATTCGCCACGTCGGCGCAATCGCCACCACCCAGGGCAGCAAAAGGGTCAGGTTGCTGGCTTTCGCTCCGGTCAGCAGCGCGGCCGAGAGCACCGAAAGCCAGAGGTCCGTGAGCCGCTTCGATTCCCGGGCCCTCAGGGCGAAGTCTATCGCCGCCAGCGCGTAAACGGTACTGAACATGTCGTTGGAAATGCTGCCGGCCTGCAACAGGTAGCAGTAGCCGGTGGGCAGCACCCACATCCAGTGCCAGGCAACGCGCGGCCTCACCCCCACACGCGTAAAGAGGCTGAACACCAGCCCGGGCAAAAGGCAAAACGAGACAGCATTGATCAGGAAGAGCCAGCGCTCCGTCCGCAGTAGGAGGATCAGCGGCGCCGAAAGCCACTCGATGCCGCACGCGCGCGTGTTGACCTGGTTGAAGTCGGTATGGATCCAGTGCCAGCGCCCCTCGGCCAGCCAGTGGAGCAGGCGAGGAACCCGGTATGCCAGCGCGTCATAGTTGCTCGGCGGATGCATCACCCCGCCCAGGATCGCGAGCGACGCCAGGACCAGAAATGCGAAGGGAAACGCCCGCCTGAATCGCCGCCGCCCTTTTGACAGGTTCACGCCGCGGAAGCCCCCGGGAAAGAGCTTTCCCCGCATCATCCAGACCGCCGCCAGCCCGACCAGGAACGTCACCCCCCAGCCCCCCGCGTTGAGCTGATGGATGGCGGAGAGAATCCACCCCGCGCAACTGCAAAAGGCGCACAAGGCGATCCACCAGGCTACTGCGGCAGGGGTTTTGGCCAAACGATTCGACACTAGCCGCAGACTAGCGGTCGCCTTGCCGCAAAGCAAACGCAAACGGAGCGGCGGCATTGTGCGCATCTTGGATTTTTCCGGAGCCCGGACATCCTTGCCGCAGCCTCGTAACCTCGTAGCCGCGGACGTTAGTCCGCGCCATCTTCTCCGGTCGGCTCGGAGATTAGCGCCGACTCACGTCGGCGGCTACGAGGTTACGAGCCTCCGGGCAGCTCGATTCGGGACTGGTCCGCTTGGGCGCTGACTGCGATCGGGGAGCGGACAAGAATGTCCGCGCTCGTGCGCCTGGGAGGGCGCTTACATAGCGGGGTGAAAGTCCCCGTCAGGCCGAAGCATCACCGGCCTGTGACCGAAGGCTACTGCGTCGTGGCGACACGGGGTGGGGAGCTGCCGGAGGTGAACTGCCAGTCCGTAAAGAGAGATTCGTGAA
>JAPLUA010000050.1 GCA_026397855.1 Verrucomicrobiota bacterium
ATTCCCGGACGGCTTGCTCAAGATGCTATTGAATTGTGCTTTTTTCATTCGATGGGCGCTGTTCATGGGATGGCTGCAGGGCGGCGTCCTGCAGGTTCCCGGTATTCCTGGCGTTACCGCGGAATTTGGGCCAGGGCGATCGGGCCAGTGGAGCATCCGCGCGCAGCGCTGAAAAACCCCCAAAGGCAATCTCGCCATCGGCAGCGTAGATCGTGCCAGCGGGCCCGACCGCCAGCGAGCCGGAGCCAAAACTGGACAGGTAGTGCGTCCCCCGCACCGTTCCGTCCCGGTTGTGAAACCATATCAAACCCGAACGCGGCACGCAGCAAACGGTGTCGTCGGCAAAGGCGACCGGCGAAGCTTCGCAAGGGTATTCCACATCGCCCGTACCCCCCCATTTTTTCCTGCCATCGGCACCGATGGCCCAGAGGTGTCCAAAGGCACCCACATAAACAGTGCCGTCCAAGCCGATGACGGGGGACGATTCATTGATGCTGCCGGTGCGCAACCGCCAGATAAGCTTCCCGTTCGGATCAAGGGCGTAAAGGCAGCCGTCCACCGAGGTGAAGTAGATACATTGGTCCTGGTTGAGCGCCGGGGAGGAGATGATCGGGCCGCCGGTTGCAAATTCCCATTTCTTGCGCCCGTCGGCCGCGAGTGCGTAGAGCTTCTTATCGTGCGACCCGAAGTAGATTGTGCCATCGGTCCCGATCGCCGGTGATGAAACAACGGGCCCGGCAGTGGTGAACTGCCACTGCTTCGCGCCGTCCGCGCCCAGCGCGTAGAAACCCCTGTCCCAGGACCCGAAATAGACGGCCCCATCGCGCGCCAGCGCGGGCGACGAGTCCACCCAGCCTCCGGTCTTGAACTCCCATTGCTTTCTGCCATCGGCCCGCACCGCGTAGAACCGGCGGTCGCGGCTTCCGAAATAGACCGTGCCATCCGGGCCAACGGCTGGGGCGGACTTGATTTCGTTTTGAGCCGCAAAAACCCACTTGCGAGTTCCGTCCGGGTTGATTGCCCAGAGCCTGCCGGCCCGCGTGCCCAGATAGATTGTGCCATCGGGCCCGATCGCGGGGGCGGAGTCGCTATAGCTTCCCAGGGGGCTGGACCATTCATTCGTCAGCCGGTTTGCCCCCCAGGCAGCCAAAAGGGAGAGCAGCAGGCAAACGAGGCTAGCCGCGGTTCGCATATTGCATTGTATTATTTGACCGGGCTTTGCGACGGTCAAGGAGGAAAGGCCCGCGCGTGGCACATTCGCACATTATCCTTGCCCGTCGGCGAAAATGTGCTACATTATCCCCGTATCAGTAACCCATTACATATCATAGCCCGGTTCGTTATTCTTCCGCATGATTAATCTTCAACCCGTGAGGGCGCTTTGAGCCGCCCTTTCCCCTCTCGCTCCTTTCGCTCACGCGAACCTCTCCATCGCCGCAACGGGAAGATCCGCGCCCGCGAAGTCCGCGTTCTGGACGAGACCAAACAACAGCTTGGCGTTATGTCCCTCAACGACGCCCTGCGGCTGGCCCAGGGCAAGGGGCTCGACCTGATCGAGATCGCCCCCAACGCCACACCGCCTGTGTGTCGCATCGTGGATTACGGCAAGTTCCTTTACGAGGAATCCAAGCGCGACAAGGATTCCCGCGCGTCCCAGTCCGCTAGCCGGATGAAGGAACTACAGCTTTCCCCCTCGATTGACCCGCATGATTTGGCGGTGAAGCGGAACCATGCCATTCAATTCCTCTGCGACGATCTCAAGGTTCGCGTCAAGCTGCGATTCAAAGGCCGCCAGAAGGTTCACAAGGAGATCGGCTTCGAGGTGGTGAACCGGTTCGTCAAAGAGGTTGCGCTTTACGGTCAGGCCGATTCGCCGCCTAAAATGCTGGGGGATCGCGACCTCAATGTCGTCCTCACCCCGCTGCACCGGGACAAGCGCGCCAAGAATCCGCGCCAGGAGGCTCCCGGCGAACCGGACGCCACCGATGCCCCCCCCCCGGATGAGAACACCCCGGCACAATAACAGAACGAGGAAGAGGCTCGGGAATTCTGAGAATTGCCCTTTCCATTTCGCCGTCATGGCGTTATATTCCCGTCACGCGTCGGATTCCGACGGGTTCCTGACCTCGGCGTGCCAAGAGTTGCCGTGAGAATGATTCCAGACTTACCTGCCGCGTCTTCATATCTTGTTGATAGGAAGGTTGGTTGATCCTTTTGCCTATGTCAGAGCCGGTCATTATTCAGGGCGGTATGGGTGTTGCGGTGTCCGGTTGGACGCTCGCCCGGGCGGTGTCGCGCATAGGGCAACTGGGCGTCGTTTCGGGAACAGCCTTGGCCGTTGTGCTGGCCCGGCGGCTCCAGCTCGGCGACCCGGGAGGCGAGCTTCGGCAAGCGCTCGATCAGTTTCCATTCCCAAAGATGTCCGCCCGCATCCTGTCGGACTACTTTATCAACGGCGGCAAACCCGCCACCGCCCCTTTCAAGCTCACCCCCATGCCCACGCTGCGCTCCCGCCGTGAGCTGGTGGAGCTAACGGTGGTCGCCAATTTTGTCGAGGTCTTCCTTGCCAAGGAAGGCCATGCGGGCCCGGTGGGAATCAATTACCTCGAGAAGATTCAGCTTCCCACCCTGCCGTCCATCTACGGGGCCATGCTCGCGGGTGTTGACTACATCCTCATGGGGGCGGGCATTCCGCGGGCGATTCCCGGCACGCTCGACCTCTTCGCCCGAGGTCAGGCCGCCTCCTTGCCGGTTGACGTCGAGGGTGCCCTGCCCGGCGAGAGGCAAACCACCACCTTTGATCCCCAAGACTTCTGCGGCGGCGTGGTCCGGCACCTGAAACGTCCTCTCTTTCTCGGAATCGTCGCCTCTGCCACACTGGCCATGACCCTGGCCAAGAAAGCCAGCGGACGCGTGGATGGTTTCGTGGTCGAAGGCCCCACGGCCGGCGGCCACAATGCCCCGCCCCGTGGAGCTCTTCAGTTGACGCCCCAAGGCGAGCCGCTCTACGGCCCGCGCGATGTGCCTGAGCTAGACAAGATCCGGGCGCTTGGGCTGCCCTGCTGGCTTGCGGGTGGTTATGGGCTTCCGGGCAAGCTCCAGCAAGCCCTTCAGTTGGGGGCAGCCGGCATCCAGGTCGGCACACCGTTTG
>JAPLUA010000559.1 GCA_026397855.1 Verrucomicrobiota bacterium
CAGCCGGAAGGAAGCCAGCACATGCCGGATGAAGGAAGGGGCGTGGCGATTGGATAATTGTTGGTACTTTTCAAGCGCATAAGCTCTATCAGGATCCTCCCCCCGCCCAGTCCTTTCGTCGGCCTCCGCTACGCTCCGGCCCCCTCAAGGACCGGGCGGGGGGCGGATCCTGAGCACACCACGGCGCAGAAGTGTCCTGCTTTGCTAACTACAGAATCTGTCCTGGTTTGCTCGCCCCGCGACACCAAATAAATAGCTTCAGTTCACCTTCAGGCGCATTCGCGAGTTGCCGGGGATCCGACGCAGCGCCAGCATTCTTGTCGGCGCTCCCCCCTGCAACGGCAGGTCCGGCACCTTTCATTTCAAACGCCGAACAGCCGGTCGCCTGCGTCACCCAGGCCCGGGAGGATGTAGCCCTTCTCATTGAGCTTGCGGTCAACCGCCGCGGTGAAAATGGGGAGGTCCGGGTAGTGCGAGCGCACCCGGCGAATGCCCTCCGGGGCTGCCACGAGGTTGACCAGGCGCACGCGCTTAGCCCCGAGCCCGGACAGCAGGTCCATGGCCGCCACCGTGCTCCCGCCGGTCGCCAGCATCGGGTCAACCAGCACCACCTCGAAGTTCCCCAAGTCCGGCGGCAGGCTCTGGTGGTAGGTTGTTGCGCGCAGGGTGGTCTCCTCGCGTTTCAACCCGATGAACCCGACGCGGGCGTGGGGGATCAGTTGGAGGATGGAATCGAGCATGCCCAGGCCGGCGCGCAGGATCGGGACCACCACCACCTCGCGGCGCAGGCGGAAACCGCGTGTGCGGGCCAGCGGGGTTTGAACCGCCACGGGCGCCACGCCGAACGAGCGCGTCGCCTCGTAAATCATCAGCGCGGCCACCTCGCCCAGGACGCGTCGGAACTCCTGCGGACCGGTCTCCTGGTCGCGCAGGCGGGTCAGGTTATGCTGCACCAGCGGGTGGGTAATGATGGTCACGGATTTCATAGTCAGCGCATAAAGGTCGGCGAGAGGAAGTAAAGCTGCCCCGCCTGCAGCCTGGGCATCTCAAGGCCCAAATCCACCTTGACACCCTTGCCCTCGGTCTGGCCAAACAGGCGGAAGATGTCGGACAGGTCGAAGCGTTGCTGGTACTCCACCAGGTTGGCGTTGCTGATTCCCGCGATGGTCCTGGCGCGCTTGACGGCATCATCGAACGCTCCCAGCTCATCCACGAAACCCAGCTTGTAGGCTTCCGTCCCGGAGAGAATCCGGCCGTCGGCGTAATCCGCCCAGTCCTCGCTGAGCGCGCGCCCCTTGCCCTTGTTCTTCGAGCGCGCGAACCCGCGCCCTTCCGCCACCACCGACTTGAACTTGCCGTAGGTCTCGTCAATCAGCGCCTGGATCATCTCGCGCTCCTCCTGCGTGATACTCTCGGGCTCGCGCGATCCGCTCAGCATATCCTTGTATTTGCCGCTCTTGAAGGTCTCCGGCCTCAGCCCGACCTTGTCCATGAGGCCGCGGTAATTCCAGGAGCTCATGATGACGCCGATGCTGCCCGTGATCGTCAGGTCGTTGGCGACGATCCAGCGGCACGGCGCCGACACGTAATACCCGCCTGAAGCGGCGAGGCTGCCCATCGAGGCCACAACCGGCTTGCCGTGCGAGCCTTGCTGAAACTCCACCACGGCGCGGGAGATGGAATCCGATGCAAGAACTTCGCCTCCCGGGGAATCCACCTTGAGAATGACCGCCTTGACCTTGTCGTCCTCCTCCGCCCGCTTCAGTTGGGCCTTGACCACGTCCACCATGTTGTAGCCGCTCTGGTCAATGGCGCGGCTGGTGATGATACCATCAATATTGATGACCGCGATCTTCGTGCCGGCACCGTTGTCCTCGGTAATCATCTCCTCGAGGCGCGGGCCGACTGAGCGGGAGTGCGACACCTTCACCGGGCCAAGGCTGCCGAAAAAGCTGCCGATATTAAATAGGACGCTGATCCCCAGCAGGAGCAGCAGCAGAATCGCAAAAACCATCCAGCCGTTGCCGCGCCTCCGAGGCGATGCTGGGTTCGGCGCGATGACTGGCGGCGGCGGCGGGGGGGGAAGCAGGGGCGGGGGCGCACCCGTCAATGGCGGCGGCGCTGTCTCCGCTCCCGGCACGTTATTAGCTGGCGACGGCAGATCTTCATCCATAGAAGACCAGATTACCCGGGGCGGCATCATCCGGCAAGAAGATAGCGCCGGCCGCGGCCAGGCGCACGGCTGATTCAACAAACCGCCACCTCGTAGCCGCCAACGTCAGTTGGCGCACTATTCCCTCGCAGCACAGATTAGCGCCAACTGACGTTGGCGGCTACGGAGCGGCACTATTGCTCGGGCCAAAGCCGCTCCGGATAGTCGCCGCGCTGGATCAGTTCCCGGATGCTCTGGATGACGCGAGGCCGATCCTCACGGTAAGTCACCCCGAACCAGGAATCCGGCGTGCGCAAGACCCGCAGCCGCGCCTGGCCGCTCCCGACCAGCGTGTTCACGACGGAGGGGAGGAAGAACTCGGCCTTCTCGTCCTGGCCGCTCCGGTTGAGGAAAGCAACCAACTCCTGCCGCAGGTGATCGAAGATGCCCGGGTTGAATCCCCAGAGGTTGAGGGAAACGATCTCCGCGCCCGTCAGTGGCCGCACTGCTCCCCCGGCGTCCGTGTATCTTGCCGCATCCCCGTCCCGCTCGATGCGGGTCAGCTCGACAACGCTTTGGAGGTAGCCGTCCGCCGTGGCCTGGCAGACGCCACGAGCGACGCTTCCGAACTCGGACAGCGTGTTCTTGAGGATGAACCCCACCATGGCATAGTCCTCGCTGCCGGAGGCCAGGTGCCGGCTCAGCAACTGGAACGAGTGCATCCCGTAGAAGTCATCCGCGTTGATGGCCGCGAACGGCTCGCGGATCGCCTCCGCCCCCATGAGCACGGCGTGGGCCGTCCCCCACGGCTTCTTGCGATTCGGCGGCACGGAAAAGCCCGGCGGCAACTTGTCCAGGTCCTGCATGACATACCCGACCTCCACCCGGCGCTCGAACCGGCTACCGATGAGCTGCTTGAACTGCTCCTCGATGTCGCGGCGAATGACGAACACGAGCTTGCCGAACCCGGCGCGCAGCGCGTCGTACACCGAGTAGTCAATGATGGTTTCTCCGCCCGGCCCAATGGGGTCAATCTGCTTGAGACCGCCGTAGCGGCTCCCGATGCCAGCGGCCAGGACGAGCAAGGTTGGTTTAGTCATAGTTTCAATTACGGTAGCCGCAGAAGGGACCGCACCGCAAGCCGCCAGGGTTTAGGCTGCGGGAGAGACACGAATTAGCACGAATTACTGAGGAGACCTCGGTATGCCAGGATTTGAGCAATAGGATCCACTGGCAAGAAGCGGTTCAGCCCCTGTCCCGGAGCAGCCGCCGAGACGTAGCGCGGCGAAGCCGCAGCCAGGGCCAAACCATTCTGTAACGCAGAGACGCGAAGAGCGCAGAGGTTCGCAGAGGGCTCTTCTTCTCTGCGTTTCTCTGCGCTTTCTCTGCGTCTCGGCGTTAAGAATGGTGCCTTCGGTTGCGGCTCCGCCGCGCTGCGTTAAGCCCGGTTTGGGCCTGGCTGCGGCTCTACTGCACCAGGCTCGCTCCTACCGGAGGGATGGTTGAGAATAGCATGCCGGTTTGACGTTGGGCATGCTGTGAACGCGAGCCTCCGGGCAAATCCCGCTTGATTTGCGGGCAGCCCACCGTAGCTTTGCGCGATGCCTTTAGCCGATA
>JAPLUA010000434.1:0-2318 GCA_026397855.1 Verrucomicrobiota bacterium
GCCTTTATCCAGCCTTCGGCAAGCAGGTCACTGATGCTTCCGAAGACCGTTTCGTCGCTGACGCTGGGGTAGAAAGGCCGCGGGCAGCCTGGCGGTTGGGGGCAGGCGAGAGCCGGGTCGCCGCTGCTCCGCCTGCAGTCTGGCGCCGTAATCTCGATGATTCCGAAACGCCCCCCCTGGAGCACATGCTGCACCGAATGGTTTGGGTTGCAGCAGCCGTTTTGCTCCCAGGTTCTTTGGCCGTCGGCCAAGGTCAGGCTGATGTGGGCAAAGCCGAGCTTCTGGGCGACAAAAACCAGGTCGGACCACAGCTCCTCGACCGATGCGCAGCGCTCGCCCTCAAGCGCGAGCCAGCGGGTTAGCGTCAGCGCATAATGCACCTCCTGCCGCATTCGTAGCGAGTTGCCTATGATCCGGCCCACGGAAAACCACTCTCGGCTGAAACTCAGCTTGCCCGCGAAAACCAGCAGGATGATGATCACGCCGCCCAGGAGGATCGGGATCAGGTCCCCGCGCGAAATATAGGCGGCAAAGCCCATCGCCAGGAAGATCAGCGTTACTGCATAGATCCACAGAACAGCCCTTCTCCTCGACAGGCCCATCGCGAGCAGATGATGATGAATATGCTTTCGATCCGGCCGGAATATTGGCAATCCCCGTAGCCCGCGCCGAAGGATGGCCAGCGAGGTATCCAGAATCGGCAGGGCGAGCACGAACAAAGGCGCTACGAGCGCGGCAAAAACCGTTCCCTTGTGCGAGCTGACTATGGACAGAACTCCGATCAGAAAGCCCAGGAAATAGGCTCCCCCATCTCCCAGGTAGATTCGTGCCGGGGGGAAGTTAAACCACAAAAACGCCGCCAGCGCGCCCGCCATCCCGAACGCAATACCTCCAAAGCCCCCACTTTGATGCCCCACGTAGGCCAGCAGGGCCATCAGCATGAGGCAGATTCCTCCTGCCAAGCCGTCCACGCCATCTATCAGATTGATCAGGTTCGTCATCCCTACGAGCCATAGCACCGTAACTAAAGGGCCCCAGCTGTACAGTTCGATAACCTGCCCTGCGAAAGGGGGGCGGAATCTCTCGATTCCGACTCCGCAGGCGCAGACGCTTCCTGCAATCAGGATTTGTCCGATGAGCTTCCGCTTTGCGCCAAGGGGCTTGATATCATCCCAGAATCCAAGTGCGAACATCGCCAGAGAGGAAAGAGCAACCGCCGCGATTCCGGTCGGCCACTCACCCTGGAGCCAATAAAAGGTTGATCTGAAAAGGACGACCCCGACAAAAGCTCCGGCCAGGACCAGGCCGCCAAAGCGAGGGACTGGTGCCTGCTGCCCGTGGTGAAAATCCTGGGACCGCTTGGAAATATTGAACGACTCCACAGCTCGCAGGACAAGCGGCACCCCCAGAAAGCCGATGCTCATCCCCAGCAAACCGCAACCGATTATTATCCAGTAGTTCATGCGAGAGCGTGCGGCTCCTGTTGCTTTGCTTCGTTGCTGCCGCTTCTGTCCCGTATTGAGTTCGTCCAGTTCATGCCATGTCGACCTTCCGGGATGCCTGCGGCTTCGATTTCTTGAATTGCCGAACGGCCCGGGCTTGACCAAATTCAACTTCAGCGTTGGCGGCAGGGTTATTGCCGCCTGGTTTCGCCGGGTGGGCTGAAAACATGATCAGCAACAACCCCCGAGGCTGAAGTATGCTGGCGCCTTTCGCCACCAATCCAGACTAAATCAAGGGCGCAATCCCAAGCAAGCCAATTGCGTGCAAATCCAGCAAGTTTCATTATGAATTCCTCATGAAAACCCGGCAAACGGAGGGCTGCCGGGAAAGTGAAAAATTTTACAAGATTGCGTTGACGAAATCACGCCCATCTGGTAGAAGTTATTCAATAAGACCTACGAGGGTCGCCACAAACATTGATAGTCGTGAGAAACTTATGAATAAAACTGCTCGTGTTGCAATCAGCCTTGCTCTAATGGTTGCGTCTATTTCGTTAGCGGAGGGGGCGACGAAGGCTAATCCTTTCAAGCAGGTTCTAGCCGCGGTTCCCGCAGCAGAAATGCCCGCCAAAGCCGCCGACTTGATCTCACGTTCCAAGAGCCGAGATCGTGCTTCAACCACGGTAGATGTCATCGTCGCAGCGATTGCGATCAATCCTGCTGCTGCCCCATCCATTGTCGGAGCGATTGCACGGACTACCCCATACATGGCATCCGTTGCCGCCGGAATCGCCGCCGCCGAGCAGCCGAAACAAGCCGCCGCCATCGCCAAGGCCGCTGCCGCTGCCGCACCTTCACAGGCCCGCAAGATTGTCA
>JAPLUA010000434.1:2348-7103 GCA_026397855.1 Verrucomicrobiota bacterium
AGGCCCGCAAGATTGTCATGGCCGTTTGTCGGGCCGTGCCAAATGATTACCGCAGTATTGCTCTCGCCGTCTCTCAGGTTGTTCCAACAGCAAGCAAAGAGATTCTGAATGCAATCACCTCCTGCATGCCGGAGCTAAAGCCCTACATCGAGCAGTCATTGCTGGCGCACGGTGGAAACTCTTCTGTGCTATCCATTGTCTTGGATGACGCCGCAAAGATGGCTCAGACAGGATCTGGGACCAGGACTGCATCAGCAACCTTATCCCGCACAGCACCGGCGAACCCCTCCATTGCCCTGAGCCAGCCGGGAACTCCCGTGCCATCCGTGTCAACGGTTCCCCCTCTTAGCCGCGGACCTGCGGTTGGGCCTCCCTATATTCCTCCGAGCACTACTCCGACGAACACTACTCCGAACCAATCAGGTCCGGTTCCTCCCGGTGGCCGTAACTACGCAGAGCCGTAGAACCGGGCTTATTTCAGAGGTTTTCAGGCATTTGGCCTTGGAGGCCTCTGCCCTTTGGTTAATAGGGATCTTTCTGTGAGCTTTCGGTTGGGAATAGCCTCCTGAGCTCCTGCCTTCAGGGTAGCCATCGCACCTGCACAATTCGCATACCGGATCGCGTCCAAGACTTCAGATCCACCGGCTCGATGTGCAGCAAAAGCTCCTGCGAAGGCATCTCCGGCTCCCACGGTATCCACTGGTTTTACCTTCAAGGTCGGGATTTCCAAGTAATCGGCTGCGCTGAGGCAGAGGGTGGATTGTGCGCCTCGCGTGATGATCAGTCTCGATATGCGCCGCCGCACGAGCGTTTTCTGCCATCTGGCGAGGGTTTTGGGAAGGCGCTCCACTGGCAACCCGAAAATGGCCTGTGCTTCGCCTGCGTTCGCGATCAGAGTATCCAACTCCCACTTGCCCCAGGGAAAACCATCACGGAGCGGGGAGGGATTCAACGCTACCGGGATGCTCGCCTTGTTGGCAATACGCACTGCTTCGATAACTGTGGGCATCGGGATCTCGAACTGAAGAAGCAGCATGGAGGCCGACCTGATTTGATCTTCCTGCGCCCGGATTGCCGCGGGTGTTAGCTCCCCGTTAGCTCCAGCTGCGACGATGATGCTGTTTTCGGCCGCCTGGTCCACGGCGATTAGAGCGGTTCCGGTCATGGCGCGATTGGTCGCCGTGACGCCGGCTGCATTGATTCCTTCCGCGCGCAGGCGGCTGCAGTAGGAGCGCCCCGCGTCATCGTTTCCGACGCAGGCAATCATGCTCACGCTCGCTCCCTGCCGCGCGGCGGCCACCGCCTGGTTGGCGCCCTTGCCGCCAAACCGACGGATCAGGCCTGTCGCGGCCACGGTCTCGCCAGGGCCGGGCAGACGCTTCACGGAAGCGATGTAATCCACATTGAGAGAGCCGATAACAACGAGTCGCATGGGGCTTAGGATGCCTGAACCTTGGGGATTATCAAATCCGCTTTGCCCTCGCGCCGGGGCGCTGGCGAGGATTCCGAGCACGGAGGAGGGTAACCCGTTTAGCGGATCGGGCGAGAGTGATTCAAGCGTGTGACGGAATCACTCGTTCTCGAGCGCTTCCTTCACGAAAGGATTCTGCTGCCGCTCCTGTTCCAGCGTTGTGGATCGCCCATGGCCGCCGAGGAGTCGCGTCGCGGGGGGCAGCGCCATTACGCGGCGAATCGAGGCTTCCAGTTGGCGGTGGTTCGAGTCAGGCAAGTCGGTCCTGCCAACGGAGCCTCCGATGATCAGGTCGCCACCCACGATCAACTGCTCGCGGGGGAAGTGATAAGCCACATGGCCGGGCGCGTGCCCCGGTGTGTGGATCACGGTGACCTCGATTGCCCCGATCATGAGTTGCTGGTTGTCCGTGATGTAGCCGTCCGGCTTGACCGGCGGGATCCGGAAGGGGAGACCGAACAGCCGTGTCTGCAAATCCGGGTGCTGCGCCTTGGCTTCATCCAGAACATGGAGAAGCACCTGGGCACCGGGGAACCGCTCCTTGACAACCGCGTGGTCGGCGAAGTGGTCGAAATGGCCATGCGTCAGCCACAGGCCGGCCAGATCCCATCCGCGCCTCGTGACTTCGTCGAGGAGTGGCCCGGTGGTGTGGTCCGGGGCATCGAAAAGGACAGCCTGCTTTGCTGACTCATCGGCGATGAGGAAACAGTTGGTCATCGCAACTCCGCCGCTGTTTGTGAGCACTATCATGGATGGAGCTAATGGGTCGGCACGGGCATCCCGACATCCCCGCACAGCTTGTTGACCGCCTCCGGGTCGGCCCATTTTACCAAGGCCACGAAATTGAGGAGCGTCGGGCTGTCGGGTTTGGCGTGGAACATGTTCCGGAGGCTGGTGAGCACTTTGTTGTAGGTGCCGGCGTATTTCTCGTGCGTCAGCCGCGTCACGTAGGTTTCCAATACCGTTCGCGCGATGGGATCAGTCTTTCCGTCCGCGCGGAACGGCAGCTGGCAGAAAATTCGTATGAGCGACATGGGGTCAGCCTCGGTGAGGGTGATCCAGCTTTGGCGAATCTCGTCAACGTCATACTTTGCGTGCAGCCGGTCACGGATGACATTGGCGACGGTGGCGGCGTCCGACCGCTGCGCGATGAGTTCCTTGATCTTCGACCATGCGAGCTGCCTTTCCATCTCGGGCGGCAGAGCTTCGATGGCGACGGTTTCCTCTTCCAGTCCCTTGAGGCCGAGCCCGGACGCGAGTTCCTTGGCGAGCGCTTCAGCGTCGCTCTTGCGCAGCCGATCGTAGGAGACGATTGCCTTGGCCACTCTGCGTTGCGCCTCGGGCGGCAGCAGCCGTAGCACCGCGAGCAGGGCAGTGGCTACGGGCGGATTCTCTGGCGGCGACGGGATGAGATGGCGGACGAACTCGTTCACCACGTGGTCCATGTCGTCGAGGCGCCCCGCGCGGAGCCGCAGCAGATACTTGAGGGTCTTTCCGGCACCGCCGCCCTTGCCGATATTGTTGATAATCATCAGCCGATGGTCCGGGTTGATGACGAAGGTCAATAATGCCTCGAGCTCAGCCAACAGCTTTTCATCCAGCGAATCCCGGGAGGTGCCAACCCCCAACTGCTCGACCAGGACCGGGAGCCGCTGCGCAAAGATCACATCCGGGGTTTCTGTGTTCTGGTTATCGTAATAGTGAAGCAGCTCGATGACAAACGACAGGCGCTGGAAGGTGCATTTCTGCGCACGCCCGGTGTCCGCAGGCCCCTTGCTCTGCTGTACCTGCCGGTGGAGGGCTTGGAGTCGCTCCCGTTTTTCGGGGATGATGGAGGTGTTCTGCTCGAAGAGCGTCTCGAAGTCGTGTTTGAAGGCGAGCACGATTTCCTCGGGTTTTGGGCGCGGGTTCAGCTTCGGATCGGTTGTCATGTCCTTGAAGAACAGCAACGAATCCTCCCCGAACTCGCGCACGATCCGCTCCCGGGGCACCTGGCCCTTGATAAAGCAGCGGTTGGCTCGGACCATGCGCGGGGTGAAGAACAGCTCCGCATCGGTACCGAGCGATTCGAGCAACCCGGTTTCCAGGGGCGGATCCAGTTTGATCAGTTCTTCCAGCGCCTGCTTAAAAGCAGCGGTCAGGTCGCGTTTTGCTTGTTCGAGGGTCTTCAACACCTCCGGTTGAGGCATGTCCGCATCTGCCGTCCCCTTTACCAGCGCCGCCAGCACATGGCTGACGTTGTTATTATGCTCGACCAGCCTGGAGACGATCACCCCCACTTCATTGAGCGGCAGCTTCGTGACCATCCCGGTCAGAATGAGCACCAGCTCGTTGTGCGACTTCTGGCGATGCTCGATCACTCTTTCCAACAGGCTCCGCAGCGCTTTGTTCTCATGCTCCATCGCGCTCCGGTCCGATTCCAATTGCTGCACCCGCAACACCAGATCATGCCATCCTTTCTGCATATCCTCCACTGAAGCCGCCGGCGGTGCTGGATTTTCAGGTTGCGTCATATTCTCAACTGCGATGGGTTAGGTGTTAACTCCTGGTAGCGGCGCTGGGTCTTAAACATCGGGTCTTGGCTGTGCGCATAGGAGTTACCTACATCTCCGGGCGCCACTCCGTCAAGCCGGGAATGCCTGCCGATGCAATTCCGGCTCGGCGGCCTGCCGTTCACGAACCAGCCAGCGGGTCGCAGGCCGTTTCCGGGGGCGCATGGGAATTCGATGCCCAGAGGCCCCGCTGCAGACGCCCTTTGAATCCGTATCCAGCCGGGTGGCGCGTTCTTCAGGCGGGGACGGAGGCCGGCGCTTCGGGTGCCGCAGCCGGGCCGGGAGGAACTTCCTCGATCTTTGCATTCTGTTCGAGAAAATCCATCACCTTGGAGTTCATGATCTGGTCATAGATTTCGATCAGGCCGTTGCGTTTCTGCAGATCCTTGAGGAACTGTTCCGCCGGGATCTGATACATGCCTGCCAACGTCTGGACGCGCTGGAGGATTTCCTCCTGTGAAACCTTGATGTCCTCTTTCTCGGCGATCTTCTGCAGGAGGAAGGCGATCTTGACCCGCTCCTTGGCACCGCTGGTGGCGGCAGAGTAGATTTGCTCCTTCTGCTGCTCGATCACTTCGCGTGAAATACCCCGCTTGGAGTTCTCCTGCACGATGTTGTAGACCACATTCCGGGTCTCCTGGGCCACTGCTATCGCCGGCAATTCAAAGTTCACGTGGTCCATCAGGTTGCGCATGACCTGGTTCCGGACCGACTTGCTTTGCGCGTGTTTCA